>DASVGU010000064.1:0-5215 GCA_036379375.1 Saccharimonadales bacterium (SeqCode) | reverse complement strand
TGCTGCGGTAATTCTGCTCCAGTTTGATGACGGTACAGTCCTTGTAATCCCGCTCAAAGTTAAGGATGTTGCGGAAATCAGCACCGCGCCAGCTATAGATACTCTGCCAGTCGTCCCCCACCACCGCTACGTTTTTGTGCTCGTTAGTTAACATGTTAACTAATTTGTATTGCGCCATGTTGGTGTCCTGGTATTCGTCGATCATGATGTAGCTAAACTGCTGCTGCCACTTGTGGCGGACAGTCTTGCCACGCTCGAGCATAGTAACGGTACAATTGATAAGATCGTCAAAATCGAGCGCCGAGGCGTCTTTGAGCGCCCGCTGGTAGCGCGGAAACACCTGGGCGGCAACCTTTTGTGCGGGACTGTTGGCGCTCGCCGCGTACTCCTCGGAGGTCATCATGCCGTTTTTAGCACTGCTGATAAGCCCGCTCAGCGTCTTGGCCGGGAAGGCTTTCTCGTCCAGCCGCAATTCTTTGCTCACCCGCTTCACAGCCGCCACGCGGTCTGACTCATCAAAAATCACAAAACTGCGGGGGATGCCGATGCTTTCACCGTCCTGGCGCAGCAGCCGCACGCAGATACTGTGAAACGTGCCCATATACGGCATAAATGCCCGGTTTTCGGCGGATTGGCCGAGTAAAGTAGCCACACGGCCGCGCATTTCCCGGGCCGCTTTATTGGTAAATGTCACTGCTAGAATATTGAACGGCGTCGCGCGGCCGGTAGCGATGAGATATGCGATACGGTGCGTGAGCGTCTTGGTCTTGCCGCTGCCGGCGCCGGCCTGGATAAGGAGCGGCCCCTCGGTCGTCTCCACGGCACGGCGTTGCTCGGGGTTCAAACCCGTTAAGAGATCGTCTAGCATGATACTAATCTTAACAAAAACTGTGCGGCAAAGGTGTCGTAAAGTTTACCTGCTGAAAAAGTGGGTAATGGGATGAATGCCGCCCAGCCTGAAAATACCGGCGTCAAGTGCGATGTCCAGCCAAGCCAGGCAGAGAAGAATAATGAGCACCAGCCCAAGCGCTGCTGAGCGCTTATTGCGCCGCTTCTCGACCTGGTTGATGGGAAGATAGTATTTGTGGCTCTCGGCAAGCTTATCAATCTCGGCCGCGTGCGCAGCAGCCGCACGGACCGCCTCGTCGTCAGCCTTGGGGTCGGTGGCGTCCTTGGCAGCGGTGTCGCCCGCGTCTTGTTCACCGCTTGGACTATCAGCGGTAGTGGCGGACCCTTCAGCCGCCGGAGTCTCGGCTTTTTTGTCGTTTTCAGCTGATCCTGCCGCTGTACCCTGCGAAGCATCGTCCGCCGTTGGCTCACTGCCCTTTTGCGCTTCCTCGGTAGCATTGCTCTTGCTCGTGTCCCGCGCCGCTTCCGGTTGGGGCGACTGGTTGTCCGCGCTCGCTTTGGCAGCGCCTTTGGTATCAGCGTCCGTAGAGGTATCTTGCCCCTCATTCTCTTCGGCCGCTTCGGCTTTGCTCAGCTCTTCGGCAGTGTGCAACGGTGCAATCTTGACCCTCGTGCTCGAAGGCGCCGCAACTGCGACGGGGTGCTCTGCGGCCGGCGCCGGCGTATCGCTGCCAGCGGCAGATGCATCACCGCTATCGGGAGTACTATTCGGCGGTACCACCATGGGGTCGTGCATAATCGGCCGGTTCGTGACGATAATCGGCTTGGCGCTCGTGGAGGGCGAAGATTTGCCGGGACGGGCCACATCAAATACCTTTGGTGAGCTCGGTGCAGCAGTCTTGCTGCCACTGTTGCCGCTAGGCTTCGTCGCCATGACCTTTTGCCCGCTCATTGAGCAGCTGGTATGCACTATCTACGATGTTCGAGAACTGCTGATAGTTGAGGCTGGCCGCACCCACAAGCACTCCATCACAGCCGTCTATCTCCAGATACGCACGCGCATCATGATCGTCTACGCTGCCACCATACAGTAAGCGGACCTCTTGAGAAGCTTGCTCGCCATACAACTCCTTGATCTGGTTGCGGATAAATTTCATGGCTTTGGCCATGTCATCGGGCTTGGATACTTCCCCGCCAAAGGTAGTGATAGCCCACACCGGCTCATAGGCGACAACGATATCCCGGATATCTTCACTGGTGAGATTGGCAAGCGCAGTCGTGAGCTGATCGTGAATAACTTGCCGGGTTTCGCCGGCACGGCGCTCTTCTTTGGTCTCGCCGATACACAGGATAGGCGTAATGCCGTTGCGCACTGCCGCCTGCACCTTGTCGCGCACCGTCTCAAGCGTCTCACCAAAGTAAATCCGGCGTGCCGAGTGGCCGATAATGCAATAATGTACCAGGTCCTGAAGCATCGCAAACGAGACTTCGCCGGTGTACGGCCCCTCGTCTTTAAAGTATGCGTCCTGCGCAGCAAGCCTGAACTTGCGCCGGTCGATCTCCAGGCTCAGCGGCTGCAAACAGAGCGTGCTCGGTGCCAGTACCACTTCGATATCACGGTGCACCTGTATGCGCTGACCCAAACGATGCGTCAGCAAACTGGCCTCATGGATGGTGAGATGCATCTTCCAGTTACCGACGATGAGTGTTCGCTTCATAATGCTTATGGCTTAATTGTACCTCATTTGTCTTCCAGCGCTTCTACCCCTGGCAATTTGTGTCCCGCCATGAGCTCTAGACTCGCGCCGCCGCCAGTCGAAACATGGTCAAACGCCTTGAGTAAGTTGCGGCTTTCGATATAGCCGACGGTGTCACCGCCGCCAACCAAGGTATATGGCCGATTACCGAACTGGCCCAGCATGGCCTCAACAATTATTTCGGTACCGTGGGCCGTCGGGCCAACAGGATCATGCAGGCTCGGCGTCTCCGTTACGCCGACTGCGCCGTTCCAGACCACGGTCCCTGCCAACTGTATGCCGCCGGCGATAAATGATGCCGAGAACGGGCCAATATCCAAAATCATTTCGTGCGGTGCAATATGGCTGCTGAGCGCGGGCGGCCGTTTGGGATAGTTTTCGATGTCGGCTACCATCCCGGTACTCCAGTCAACGATACGGGTCGGCGCAGTTTTGTCGGCTTTGTGCGCCACCACGCCGTCACGCGGCAGTGCAAAAATAAACGGGGTTTTGGCAGCCTTTGCCTCCGCCTCGGCGATAATATCGCGCGCCACCGGCAAATCTTCCTTAGCATACAAGCTATCCTCTACATCGATACCCTGTGCCACCAAAAACGTATTGGCCATCGCGCCGCCCACGGCGACAAAGTCGGCGATATCGATGAACTTATGCAGTATGTCGATCTTATCGGCAATCTTGGCCCCGCCGATAACAGCCATCAGCGGCCGCTTGGGGCGCTCCATCACGCCGGTAATCGTGTCGACTTCCTTTTCCAGCAGCAGTCCGGCAGCACTCGGCAGATATTTGGGCAGCTCAGATACAGAAACTGCGCCGTGATGCACCACACCAAAGGCATCTTGGACGAATATATCCGCCAGCGACGCGAGCTTGTGCGCAAACCCTTCGTCATTTGCCTCTTCCTCGGGATGAAAGCGCACATTTTCCAGCAGCAGCACCTGCCCGGGCTTAAGCTCACGGGCTGCCTTCTCGGCGCGCTCACCTATGCAATCGGGCACAAATTCCACCTCGCGGCCCAAAAGTTCTTTCAGCCGCTTGGCTATAGGAAACAAGCTCAGTTTCGGGTCAACTTTGCCTGCTGGCCGCCCCAGATGCGAGCACACAATAACACTGGCGCCATGGTCCAACAGATATTCAAGTGTCGGCAAGTTCTGGCGAATGCGGTAATCATCGGTAATGTTACCTTTGTCGTCCAGCGGCACGTTATAATCGGCCCGCACAAGGACCCGTTTGCCGTCTACCGTGATGTCTTTTATCGTCTTTTTTGTGAACATTGCCCACCTTTGGCTTGTCTTTAGTATAGAGGATTTTTCAAATTCGTGCAGCGATACCGGAAAAATACCGGCAACGGGGTTGCTCACTCCTGTGGTTTTGGTAGCGCGCCGCTTACCCATTTGGGGATATGGGTGTAAAATGATCCTGCCAGTCTAAAACAAACACATACCAAAAACACATGCGCTACCCCGCGGTCCCGCAGCGGCAACAGCCCCGGGCGAGATCTAAACACCACTTTTTCCTTGTGGGCCTGATCATAGCAGGCTGTGTGCTGGGAGTGTTCAAGCTCACCGCTCACCGCGCGGTCGCCGATGCTACGACGATAAAATCCGGCTTCAGCGGCTACTGCCTGGACGACCACCTCGGTAAACTTACAGCCGGCAACGAAGTCGACGCCTGGCACTGCAACAGCAGCGGCGCCCAAACCTGGAACGTGAGCGGGCTGAGCATCCGGCATCATGGATCGTATTGCCTGAGTGTCGCGGATAATGTATCGGCAGCAGGTACACCCGTGGTGCTTGAGCCCTGCCAAGCCGCTGCCGGACAGATATGGCTGCGCGATAAAGGCGGCTATTTTAACCCCAACAGCACCCGCTGTCTCGCCGCACCAGCTGCCGGACATCAGCTCACCATCGAACCCTGCGCGTCAACTGCCGCCCAAACATGGTCACCGAGCGGTCTAAACCTCAACTCCGACCTGCAAGCTACCTGCAGCGGCCCAATACGGGATAAAATCGCCTGCTATGCAGCGTTCCAGTGGACCACTTGGCAATCCGGGGCCACCAGCCACGAGAATCTGCTCGGCACCTACACTGATGGGGCCCCATACGAAGAATGGTGCGCCGATTTCGTAAGCTACGTCTACAGGGAAGCCGGCCTGCCCTTCGCCAGGGCCTACGACGGCTGGGACGAAAACAACGCCAACAACATCAGGGCCGACACGGGCTTTACGGTGCATCAGGCAGATTCAGGCTACGTGCCGCAAACCGGTGACATCGCGTATTTCGACTACGACGGCGGGCATGTGGAGATTGTCGCCAGCGGCGGCAGGGTACCCACGTTTATCTACGGCGATTCAGCCACCATCGACCTCACCACCGGCAACGGCCAAATGAAAGCCAACACTATCCTTAGTGACGGCGCCGAAGGTCGCGTGGTGTACTACCTCTCACCAAGTTAGACTCGGCACTACCCAGCTAATCGGACAAAAACAGCCCGCATCGCCAGGGCGCTGTTCAAATTGTGAAAAATGTGAAAACTGGGCACTTCTTACGATGCTTTCCCCACCTTTGTTCTCTAACCCTATAGCGGCGGAGATAATCCACTGGAACGACACT
>DASVGU010000063.1:0-2846 GCA_036379375.1 Saccharimonadales bacterium (SeqCode) | reverse complement strand
CACTTGCTAGACTATACCGCACTCACCCCCTGAAAAGCAAATCATTTATACCTAAATCACCCCCGTTAATGAAACAGCTGAGCGTTCCCGGGGTTTGGCGCAGTTTGGGATGGAAAGCGATAATCGGAACACGCCGCCAATATTGACACGCTATATATAGCGTGGTAGTCTGTACTACGTTAAACGAGAGACGCGGTTTGAGTACAACCCAATCCAGTCCGCTGGATACGTTTCAGCTGTTTTACGAAGAATTGACCTTCGTAAAACCAACTGTCCGGATCCGCAGACGACGCACGCAGACATCGTAGCAGCTTACGAAAGTATACGTCGCACAATACCTCCGATACCTCTGTTATGTACACACAGGTGCGGAGGTATTTTTTTATTACCTGCCCCGCTCAGCACAGCCAGGCAGTCTTATGCCCCCACAAACACAATGCACTCAGGCCAGCATGTCCCCGCCCGTAAGATTACATTGTCCACCAAAAACAGCAGGTTATCCACTAGCATTTTTACTAGCGATATGACAATATGTAGACATGGTATGTATATATTGCGGCGGCGACACGGACGTGGTGAATTCTCGCCAGCAGAAGCGCGCGAATCAGGTATGGCGCCGGCGGAAATGCCGCAGCTGCGGCGCCGTGTTCACCACCACCGAGCAGGCCCGCTACGAGGCCGCCTGGCGCGTCACAAGCCCCTCAGGAGGGCTCGTACCCTTCAACAGGGATAAATTACTGCTAAGCCTGCACAAGAGCCTGGAGCACCGGTCCAGCAGCCTAGGCGACGCTGCAGCGCTGACGGATACGGTCATCGCCAAACTGCGCGGCCAATCACACAACGGCATTATCGAGGCAGCAATTATCGCGCAGACCGCATTTGCGGCCCTGGAACGTTTCGATAAGCCCGCCGCCGTCTCCTACCGCGCCTTCCACCCCCTTGAAAGATAACGACCCCCGTCCTCTTAAAAGCCCGGGCAGCAGCTTGGGCGGTGCAAAAGAACAAAGAGATGTTTTTGCGACCAAAAACAGTGGAGTCTTTACGCGGGCTTGTCCTCGCGCGAGGTGACGCGCTCGCCCGATTCCTTTACCACTGCTTTCTCGGTGACATCAAACTTGGAGATGTAGCGGCGGAACATCAGGCGGGTCTGCGAATACAGTGCCGCAAAAGAGTTGTATACGATGGTGGTGGCGGGCAGATAGACCCACTGAATAACCATAAACAGCGAGCGGTGGCGCTTGTAGCGCAGCGGCTTGGGCGGCAGCGTGCGCAGGCTCACGAACACCGTCACGAAGATAAGCACCAGCGCTACCGTCTGGACGCGGCTGACGATGATGGGCAGCTGGTTGGCAGCGTAACTATCGGGGTTGAATAATGAGGGGATAAACCCGCCGACAAGCACCAGGATGGGGCCGACCGCCCAGGTAATGTGTCCCTCGAGCAGGCGCCACGTTTTGCCGAACAGGTCAAGCTTGGGGACTTTATTTTTCTTGAGATATCCTTGATTGACCACGTAAGCGACATCGGAAGCGCCGTAGGTCCAGCGGCGAAGCTGGATGAACTGGGCCTTGAGCGTCTTGACATAGCCGTCGGCCAGCACAGCGTCCTGGTAAATCGGCAAATGCAGCGGGTAGACGCGGTAGTTGCCGTCGAAGCGGAAATAGCTGCGCCAGAACTGGTGGCCATCCTCTACGATGGTGCGCACGCTCCAGAAATCGGTCTGGATGAGCGCGGCCATGGGCTGGGCGTGAGCCGAGAAATTGCGCAGGGCGTGGAAGCGCAGCGAGTTGACGGTATGAAATATGGAGTTGCCGGTGGCAAGCACGCGCATCGGCGCCGGAGCATCCCAAACATTGTTCGTAAACATCGCTACCGGTTGGTACGAGGCATGCACGGCATCCGGTGCCACCGCGTAGGCATACGCGAGCGCATTGAGATAATTCTTGTCGGGGTGATTGTCGGCGTCGAGCGTGGTCACCAGCACGCGCACGGGGTCAATGCCGCGCCGCTCCAGATGCTTTTGCAGCTCGCGGGCAGCGCAGGTCACATTGCCGCCCTTGCCGATCTGCTCGTTCGGTACGCCGCTGGGGTGCTTGACCGCAAAAGCATCCATAAAAGCCCCGCCATACGTCTTGATAAGCTCCTGAGCCTGCGTCTCGGTCTGTTCCCCGCCCCGCGCCTCGTAGGCGAGGACAAATATCACCTTTTTCAGGTCGTAGTCGGATGCCAAAACGGATTCGATAGTGGCTGAGAGTGTCTCGCGGGTTTCCTTGACGGTAGCAATGATAACGGCGTGGATAATTTGGCTGGGCAGCACCGCGTCGGGCTTCTCGCGCAGCAGGCGAAGCGCGTTGCGGTGCCATCTGGGACGCTTGGCATTAGGCGCAACGCGATCCTCTTCCAACTCGACCAGCATGGTGGCCCACGGTAACTTCTGGTGGCGCTTCATGGTACGGTGACCAAGCAGCAGCTGTATGGCTCCGGCGCAACCGCGCGTAAAGTTAATAAGCAAATATACGAAGATGAACACCGCCGCCAGACTCACATTGATGACGCTGAGCGCAAACGGCAACACCAGCATGAACCAGCTGCACACGCCCGGCAAAATCTCAAAGAACCGGTACCAGCCGTGGCGATCTTTCTCAAGCGGAATTTCTATGTCGGTCATACGCGTGTCCTTCTATTCTACCGTGAGATGCCGCCCCTGGGAACAGTGCTAGCGCAGCACCAGCAGCGCATTGCTCACAATAAGCGTCAAAATGAGCAGCAGCGTGCCAAGCCCCAAAACGATGACTGCTACCGGACGGTGGATATCGTACATGCGCAGGCTGAGGATCGTATGAACG
>DASVGU010000062.1:0-5800 GCA_036379375.1 Saccharimonadales bacterium (SeqCode) | reverse complement strand
CCATGGTAGCACTCATCATCGTATTGGTTGTTATAGTACTTATCATTATCATTTTAGCCGCGATGTACAACGGACTGGTGCGCCTAAATGTCCGCAGCGATGAGGCCTGGAGTGACATCACTGTCCAGCTGAAGCGCCGTGCCGATCTTATACCCAACTTGGTCAATACCGTAAAAGGTTACGCCGCGCACGAGAAAAATGTGTTTGAAGAGGTGACTGCCGCTCGTGCTGCAACGGTGAGCGCCGCCGGCCAGGGCCCGGCTGCTGCCGCCAAGGCCGAGGGCGACTTCCAGCGGACTATGAAAAGCCTGTTCGCGGTTGCAGAAAATTATCCCGACCTCAAAGCTAGCCAGAACTTCCAGGAACTCCAGGCTCAGCTTACCGACACCGAGGACAAGATCCAGGCCTCACGGCGTTTTTACAACGGTGTAGTCCGCGACTTCAATACCAAGCGCAAAGTCTTCCCGACCAGCATTTTTGCCAACATGCTTGGCTTTAAGCAAGACAAAGAATTCTTCGAAGTCGACGAAGCCGAAAGTGCGGCCATTCAGAACGCGCCAGACGTCCAGTTCTAATAACCCTTAAGACGAGGCGCCGCTTTAGCATATGTATTCGCAGATAGCTGCCAACAAACGCAAGACATGGATCGTCATGTTCTTCTTCCTGGTGTTTGCCGGACTGCTTGGCTGGCTGTTTGGGGCAATGTATGGCAGCGTCGGCCTCACCTACGGCATCCTGATCTTTGCGCTGTGCTACACAGCTATCATGTACTTCAGCGGCTCGCGGCTTTCACTGGCTGTGAACGGGGCACACGAGATCCGGAAGTCGGACAACCCGCGGTTGTTTAACATTGTAGAGAATTTAGCTATTACCGACGGCCTGCCAACGCCGCGGGTATTCGTCATGGATGACCCGGCGCCGAATGCCTTCGCTACCGGCCGCAAGCCCGAAAACAGTGCGGTATGTGTCACCAGCGGCTTGCTGCAGATTATGGACGACCAGGAATTGCAGGGGGTACTCGCGCACGAGCTGGGGCACATCAAAAATTATGATATCCGCGTCAGCATGATAGCGTTCGCCCTCAGTGCCATTATTTCTATCATTGCTGATATTATTTTGCGCATGACGTGGTTTAGTAACCGTGACCGCGAAAATAACAACCAGATCATCATGTTTGCCGGTATTGCTGCGGCAATCATAGCACCGCTGGTCGCTACGCTTATCCAACTGGCTATCTCGCGCCGGCGCGAGTATCTGGCCGACGCCACCGGCGTCCTCACGACGCGCTACCCGGAGGGTCTGATAAGCGCCCTGCAGAAGATCGGCCAGACAGGCAGCACGCTCAGGCGGCAGAACACTGCCACGGCGCACTTCTTTTTCGCTAACCCGCTTAAGAAGCATAGTATCAGCGGCCTGTTCAGTACGCATCCGCCGATAGCGGACCGCATCAAACGGCTGCAGGATATGGGGAGCCACGCCTAAGGGGGCCAATATCTCATGGCTGCCAAAAAACCGGCCGCAAAGTCCGCCAAAACTGTGCCGCGGCGTACCCCTCGGATAACCGCTAAAACCGCTGCCAAACAGCCCGTTTCGACTTCCGGCGCTGCGGCGACACGGCGTGTTAAGCCTCCCCGGCGTAGGTTCTGGCGCCGCCAGGACAAGCGCTTCCGGCCCATTCCGGCCAAGCTGCCGGGCAGCTGGCGTATCACCAAGGATACGTATCGTTTACTGGCCGGGCACTGGAAGCTTGTGGGCGGTATGTTGCTTGTGTATGGTGTGCTTACTGTTTTGCTGGTCCGCGGCCTGAGCGGCAGCGTAGATGTTTCCTCACTCAAACAAAGTTTGGGGCAGGTATTCCACGGCGACTGGGGGCACCTCACCGGTGGGCTTACGGTGTTTGGCATCTTGCTCACCTCATCGGGCGGTACCGCAAGCGATGCCGCAGGGGTGTACCAGCTGTTCCTGGTGCTTATGGTGAGTCTCGCGCTGGTGTGGTCGTTTAGGCGGATACTAGCGGCGCCCGGCGGCAAATTACGTATCCGCGACGGGTTTTACCAGGGGATGTACCCGTTTGTGCCGGTTGTACTGGTGCTCATCGTGGTTGGCCTGCAACTTATCCCGGCGGTGCTCGGGGGCGCATTCTATAGTGTCGTTACTAGCGGCGGTATTGCCGTTACGGCGCCGGAGCAACTTTCCTGCCTGGCGATTTTTATCGTGTTGGCGGCAGTGAGCGTGTATATGCTGTGCTCGTCGCTGTTTGCGCTCTATATCGCGACATTGCCGGATATGACACCGCTCAAAGCGTTGCGCTCGGCGCGCGGGCTTGTCAAATATCGCCGTTGGCCGGTTATTCGCAAGCTGCTATTTTTGCTGCTTATACTGCTTGTCTGCGGCGCGTGTATCATGGTGCCGTTCATTTTGTTTGCGGCGGTTGTTGCCGAGTGGATATTCTTTATCCTTACGGTGGCGGCAGTGGCGGTCGTGAACGCCTATATGTATACCTTGTACAGGAGCCTGCTCGATGAATAAATCCCGCGCCGCCGAGCGCATTGAGAAGCTGCGTGCTTTGATAACCGAATATCGCTATCATTACCATGTGCTGGATGAATCGATTATGAGTGAGGCCGCCGCCGACAGCCTTAAGCACGAGTTGTCCCAGCTGGAAACTGCCTATCCTGACCTCATCACGCCCGACAGCCCGACGCAACATGTTGCCGGCCAGCCACTCGAGAAATTTACCCAGGTTACGCACCGTTCACGCATGCTGAGCCTCAACGATGTTTTTGACCGGCAGGAAGTAGAAGCGTGGTCCGCGCGTGTCCGCAAGCATAGTGTCGAGCAGCAGCTCCGTGCGCCGGGTGGCGATGGGTCGCTCGAATATTTTGTCGATATCAAGATGGATGGTTTGGCGTGCGCCCTGCTATATCAGGACGGCGCGCTAACACAGGCCGTTACCCGCGGCAACGGTTTTGTCGGTGAAGATGTCACGAACAATGTCCGGACTATTGATAGTATTCCGCACCACTTGCGCCCAAGCAGCCGCTACGAGCAATTTTTGCACGGCCGCACAGAGGTCCGCGGTGAGATTGTGATGTTTAAGACCGATTTTGAGGCACTGAACAAGCAACGCGAGTCGGCCGGCCGGCCGCTTTTTGCCAATCCGCGTAACCTTGCTGCCGGTACGATCCGGCAGCTTAATCCTAAACTTGCCGCTGCGCGGCCGCTGCGCTTCCGGGCATATGATCTTATTCGCGACGACCCGGGCGAAGTACCCACAAATCTGTTTGCGTATCAGGCGCTTGCTAGTCTTGGCTTCCCGGTCAACAAACAAGCCAAAACGGCCGTGTCCGTGGACGAAATATTGGCATTTGCGCAGCATTGGGATACGGCGCGGCACCGGCTGCCGTTCAACACCGACGGGCTTGTTATCAAACTTAATGACCGCGCGCTTTTTGCGGCTCTTGGTGTGGTAGGCAAGGCTCCTCGCGCTGCCGTGGCGTACAAATACGCCGCCGAGGAGGCTACGACAGTGGTTAAGGATATCGTGTTGAGTATCGGCCGTACCGGCGCGGCCACGCCGGTAGCGGTGTTTGACCCGGTGGTGGTGGCCGGCACCACGGTGCAGCACGCCAGCTTGCATAATGCCGACGAGATCGCGCGCAAAGATATCCGCGTGGGCGACACGGTGGTTATTTTCAAGGCAGGTGATATTATCCCGCAGGTGCTCAAGGTGCTTACCGAGCTGCGGCCCAAGCGCACGGAGCCGTTTGATATGGGGGCAGAGCTGCGTCGCCAGTATCCTGAGCTTGATTTTGTCCGGCCGGATGGCGAGGCGGTGTACCGAGTGAAGGGTGCTACCGGCAAGCTGCTGCTAAAAAAGGCCCTGGAGCACTTTGCGTCCAAGGCCGCACTCGACATCGATACTCTGGGCGAGAAAAATGTCGCTGCTTTAGTGGATGCCCGGCTGGTGCGCGATTTAGCGGACATTTACACACTTTCTGAGAGCCAAGTGGAGGGGCTGGACCGGTTTGCGAGCGTTTCCGCGCAGAAGCTCATCACGGCCATCGCCGCTGCCAAGGACCCGCAGCTGCCGCGCTTCATATACGGGCTCGGTATCCGCCATGTCGGCTCGCAGACGGCTATAGATCTTGCTGAACACTTCGAAACACTTAACAAGTTAAGTAATGCGACACTTGACGAATTACTGGCGGTGGCGGGCATTGGCGTGGTGGTGGCAGAGTCGATTGTCGCCTGGTTCGCCGATGAAGACAACCGCAAACTGCTGACCAAATTTGAATCACTTGGGGTTGTGCCGGTCTATGAGCCGCGGGCGAAGGGCCCGCTGCACGGGCAAAACTTCGTTGTGACCGGTACGCTTGAGTCCATGGGCCGGGACGAGGCGGCAGACAGGATCCGCAGCTTGGGCGGTACGTTCCAAAGCTCGGTCGGCAAAGACACGACGTATCTTGTGGCGGGCCAGAATGTGGGCGCCTCCAAGCTGGAAAAGGCCCGCAAGCTCGGCACCACGCGACTCTCCGAGCAAGAATTCCTCAAAATGATCAAAGCAAAATCATGAAAGCGTGTGGGTCCTGGTCCTACAGGATTGCTCGTGGCCGCAAAGGTTGACATACGCCGGTAACTTGTTATGCTTGAAAGTAGTTCGTGCGCAAAACAAGCGGCGCCGTACAAACAAAAATTTTAAAACAAAATTTGCACCCGCCGCTCGGGTGGGCGCGCACGAAAATGATACACTGCCCGGATCGTTATGTCGTGAAGGGTAGTGTTTTATTTTCGTACCGGACAGCGTCCGCTGCCTTCCATTTTTATGGGGTGTTTGGTAGAATTACAGAGTTAAAGTCAAAGTTTCTGCCCCGAGAGTCCGCTTTGCTAACAGTAGACAGGACGAGGTGCCGGGGAAATGTGCGGGGCTGTAGCTCAGTTGGCTAGAGCGCTTCGATGGCATCGAAGAGGTCCAGGGTTCGAGTCCCTGTAGCTCCACCAGGATATATAACCAGTAAAGAAAGGCTATTATGATTGCCGCAATTATTATCATCGCCGTTATTATTCTGATTATTATTGCTAACGGGGCGCGGGTTATTAACCAGTATGAGCGAGGGGTAGTATTACGGCTGGGCCGGGTACGGGGCACTATAAAGCAACCCGGGTTCCGGGTGATTGTGCCGATCATTGACCGTATGCGCAAGGTGAGTATGCAAATTATCACCCTGCCGGTCGACAGCCAGAAGATTATCACCAAGGATAACGTGTCAATTGATGTGTCGGCGGTGGCATATTATCAGATCACCGACCCGATAAAAGCGGTGGTAGAGATCCAGAACGTCGTGTCGGCGACGTATCAGATTGCGCAGACGACGGTGCGCAATATCGTGGGGCAGAGCTTGCTTGACGACGTACTGAGCAACACGGCGATTATTAACGAAAAGATCAAAGAAATTCTGGAAGAAGCGACGGCAAAATGGGGCGTGCTGGTGAGTACGGTTGAGGTTAAGGACATCATGCTGCCGGACAGTATGCAGCGGGCTATGGCGAAGCAGGCGGAGGCCGAGCGCGAAAAGCGGGCGAAAGTCATAGCTGCCGAGGGTGAGGCGCTGAGTGCTGCCAAGCTGGCAGAAGCCGCCGATGTCATCCAATCCCACCCGATTGCACTGCAACTGCGCAACCTGCAGGTCCTCACGGACATTGCCCAGGAGAAAAACAGCACCATCGTGTTCCCGAGCGCATTCCTCGACACCGTGGACAGCATCAAGAAATTTATGGCTAAGGAAGTCTAAAGAGGGTG
>DASVGU010000061.1:0-6761 GCA_036379375.1 Saccharimonadales bacterium (SeqCode) | reverse complement strand
CGCGTCGAGATTATTTTTGAACAGATTATAGTTGTCATGCAGCTCATCGACCACCGGCCGGGCACGCTCCAGACTGATAGTCTCGGGGTGATGCGGCCGCACCAGATGTATAAGCCAATTCACCACTCTCGTCGCCCCGCTAAAAAAGTTCTGCACCCGCTGCCGGCTGCCGATGATAAACGCCGCCAGGGCGGTGCCCACGATAATCAGCGTCGTAATACACCCGCCAATAAGTATCATGAAGCCGTTGGCTTTGCCCACCGACGCCAGAATCAGCATTCCCACTATCAGCAACAGCTCAAACGAGATAAACGTCAGCACCAACTTCATCAGCTGTGCCAGTGTGGCATGCGAACCCTTCACGCCGTCGCTGCGCAGCCGCAGGCTAAAGTACGAGATACCGCTCACTCCGCCGCTCGGGAACACATGGTTCACAAAATTGAGCTCCAGCGACAGCTTAAACAGGTGTTTGTACGACAATTTATCACCGATGATCTCTAAAAGGCTCTGGTACATGCGTGTTTGTGCGTGATAGTTCGCCGCCTCAACCGGTATCAGCAACAGCAGCGCCCAGGCGTGCACGCGCACCAGATTGTCGAAGGTCTGACCCAGCTGCTTGTGCACCAATACCACCAGCACCACGAGCGCTGCAATTGTCACCACGTTGAGGATAAGCTTCCAGTTGCGCTTGAGATACGAGTCACCGGCCATATTCGACTCATTATACCCTCTATGCACCACCTCAGGGGCCGGGTTTGGATTTTTGGAGAGATTTGGCTATGCGCCACTGGCGTAAGCCGTAAGGGCGAGCCCGGTAGAGTGCCCTCCAAAATCCAAACCCGGCCCCCAAGTACGCTATACTTATCCATAAGATGAGTGATAGTTTACTGATGTTAGGGCGGCAGCCGGCGCTCGGCCTCGCCGAGCTGGAAGCGCTGTACGGCCCGCACGCACTCCAGCCGGTCGGCAGCCACGCCGCCCGTTTGCGGCGCGAACCCCAAGCGGTCGACTTCCGCCGCCTCGGCGGGTCGTTCAAGCTCGCCGAAATCCTCGGCACGCTCGGCACGCTCAAGTGGAACGCCCTCGAGGCATACCTGCTCAAAACATTACCAGACCAGCTCGCCACTCTCCCTGAGGGGAAAATCACCCTCGGCTTAAGCAGCTACGGTCTGGACGCGAGCCCGGCACGTGTCGGCGCCACCGCGCTGAGCCTCAAGAAAGCGCTGCGCACTCACGGCCGCTCGGTACGCATCGTACCCAACCAAGCGGTCGCCCTCAACAGCGCCCAGGTCATTCACAACCACCTCACCGGCCAAAACGGCTGCGAAATCGTCCTCGTGGGCAATGCTGCAGGCAACACCACCACTGTCGCCCGCACGGTTACCGAGCAAGACATCGCCGACTACACCCTGCGCGACCGCGGCCGACCCAAACGCGACACCAAAGTTGGCATGCTGCCGCCCAAACTCGCCCAAATCATCATCAACCTTGCCGCCGGATCAAACCCGCCGGCAGCCGGCTTTGCAGTACTCGATCCCTTTTGCGGCACCGGCGTGATACTCCAGGAAGCGCTGCTGATGGGTTACAGCGCCCTCGGCAGCGACCTCGACCAGCGAATGATAGATTACACGGCCGCCAACCTCGACTGGCTCGCCTGGCAATACGACAAAATACGGGGCACAGACCGGGGATTCCAACTCGGTGACGCCACATCGCACACCTGGGAAACGTCAGAATTCATCGATCAAAACGGTACGGCCGCAGACGCCAAACGCATCCCGGCGCACATCGACGCCGTCGCCTCCGAAACCTACCTCGGCCGTCCCTTCACCGGTCCGCCAGACCCGGTAACCCTGGCCAAAACCACGAGCGAGTGCAATCTCATCCTCAAAAAGTTCCTCCGCAACATCCACGGCCAGCTGCAGCCCGGCACGCGCCTGTGCCTGGCCGTCCCGGCCTGGGTAACAACAAACGGGCGAACTTCCCCGAGGAAATTCATCCACCTACCCCTTATTGACCAGCTGGGCGATTTGGGCTATAATCGGGTGAGTTTCGAGCACGTTTCGAGCGACCAGCTTCTCTACTACCGGGAAGATCAAATTGTCGCCCGCGAACTCCTCGTATTAACTAAACAGTAGTTACTTTAATAATCCAGCTTAAAGCCTCTTGCTTGGATGCAATGCCAGGAAGAAGCGAGGAACGGAGCAAACCGTATAAAAATACGGATCGTGAGTACCGAAGCTTCTGACAACGCAGTGCGCCAAGAAGCCGGCGGGGTCGCACGCCCCGCATACAAGCAGGCTGGCTGGCAAGAGGTTTTAAGATATGTCACACGTCAAAGCAGGCGGCACCGCCAAAAATGTCCACGACTCCCCCGGCCAACGCCTGGGCGTGAAGCTATTTGGCGGCCAGCAGGTCAAAAAGGGCCAGGTCATCGTCCGCCAGGTCGGCATGACCAAGCGAGCGGGCAAAGGTACGCTGCTCAGCCGCAACTACACCATCCATGCCGCCCGCGACGGCGTCGTCAAGATGTCCGCGCGCAAGGTCCGTACCTTCTCCGGCCGCTCCGTCCGCCGCACCGAAGTCACCGTCGAATAAAAACCTCGATTGCAAGAAAAGGACTCCTACAGGGGTCCTTTTCACATATATTTATCATCTACACCGATTATTGAAGACCAGCCTTTTTCAGCTCTTCAGCCAGTAATTCATTATAGGTCCTAGAATAAGCGCGATCTGCAGAAGCACTGGCCGCCTCATCGCCTGCACCAGACTGCCGAGCTACATTATATCTGTGGTTGGCAGCGACCCGCTGCCGACTCATAGCTTCCCCCGCCAACCGCTCGGCATCAGCACGTTTCTGATCATCGGTACGTAAATCCATGCCTTTTATACGCTCTGCCACTTTAGCGCGCTGCTCACCTGTAAGCTCCGGATCTAATAAATACGCATACGGGTCGCCCTCCACGAAATCTTTCGTATATTTATCCATTGGGGACTCAGCTGAAGGCTTTACACCCACCTCCACGCTACCGCGCAGTGCCATGCCCGCAAGCCTTTCAGCAAGTTGCTGCTGGTATTGGTCGGTCAGTTTCTCGTTACTCACCGGTTTGTACGGCATCTTTTGCCAGTCATTCCTGGTGGTGTCGCCGAATAAGACCTCAGTTTTACCTTCAGTCATACCCACAGTTCTAATTTGGCCAGGAGTTATATCACCGTTACTACGCTCTACAAGTACGGTAGCAGGCTGGCCATTAGCAATTTGCTCGTCTACTTGGTTAAATAAATTTTGATTTTGTTCTGACATGTTATTTATAGTAGCACAACATGTTACAATTGTCAATTTGAGTATGTTGACTGCCAATTCTTACGGCCGTTTTACTATACAGGCAAAAGGCACCCGGCGCGGGCCCTCTGCTGCATACTTGTGGCTCAATCTTTCAATATCTGTAGAGAGCTACATTGGCAGCGTGCTGGTGCTGACCCTGACCAACCCTGCCTTCCGCGTCCCGCTCAATACGGTCACTAGCATTACTGGCGGCAAATTCACGGTCAAATGTCCCATCGAGCTGCGCCAGGCACAGCATCGCAACGTACTCTCGGCTCGTCATACGTTCGGTATAATTCCCGTTCGCCGGCTGCTTTTTACCATTCTTTTGCACCCGCTCCGGCATGTCAGGGTCCGTTTCTACCAACCCATCAACTCGCGCAAGGTAATGATCACCTATCGCTCTCCGGAGTTCTGTATCGGTGCGTATTGCCGCCACAATGTCCTCCGGCCGTTTCGCAGCAACATCAAACCTCTGTAAGATTGCCCGCACACCATCGTCGTGAGACTGCACGCGCGCTAAGACCCCGACGGCGTCAGCAACTGTTCTTTCGGTGGCTTCAAATGTCTTTTGAAATGAACGCCGCGCCGGCTTCTCGATCCTGGGCGCAAACAGCCGCCGCAAGTGCCGCTCCTCAGCCGTGACACGCTCCACACCAGAGAGTGACACATGCGCCTCAAAAGGCCTAGCCTCTGGCACCGGGTCGGATTCGCGCCGCGCCCTGTCTACCCAGGTGCCATTCGTGCTGGCACCACCCTTCTTCCCACCATCCGCCACCACAAAGTTACCGCCTCGGGCCTGCGCGGAGAAATGGACACTAGACAAATTGGCGGCAAACTTCCTACTCTTTACGCCATACAGTGTTGCCGCACCAATAACATCCGTCTCTATATCTTCTCTGTCGCCCTGTCTTCCAAAAAAGTATTTCCGACCTTCTTGCAGCGGGCTGGAGATCGGCCCAAGCTGCCACTCAATTGTCACACCGGCGCCTAGCTTCCGCATAATGCCTGCTATCCGGCATGCGCCATCGGAGGTACGAAGCAGCGCTATCGCATCCGCCCCTAAATCTTTCTCGGGATTAACTCCAGGGGTTGCAATACCAAATAACTCTGCACCCTCCGGCAGTAATTCAGCTATATCTGCCGGGATTTGTATGGGAGTACTCAGCTCAGTAGACGTGCCATGCAGGAATTCCTGTACCGGGGGCAGCGGAGCTACATTGTGACCAGTTATATCTTCGTGTGCCATATCTATATCTGTTAGACAGGTAGTAATATAACACGCTTGTGCTAAAAGGTCAATAAACTGCACCGGTATAGGCCGGTGTTACAGCCGTACTAATCTGGTGGCTCAGGAACTGAGGTGATGTTTGATGCGGTCGATGACATCGGCGATGACGACCTGGGATTTTACGAGGTAATCATCCACACCGAGTGACTCGGCGCGCTCCTTGTCGCTGGACTGGCTAAGCGCCGTAAGCATGATAATCTTGAGATTTGCCGTCTCTGGCGTGTTGCGCAGGATGTCCAGCACGTCGAAGCCGCTGACTTTGGGCATCATGACATCGAGCAGAATGAGGTCGGGATGATAGCTAAGCGCCGCCGACAACGCTTCTTCGCCATTGGCTACCCGGCGGGTATCAAAACCTTCGGCCTGGAGCCGCGTAATATACACGTTGGCGAGGGCGTCGTCGTCCTCTACCAGCAAAATGCGTGACGGATGCTCGGGAGCCTTAAACTCTTCTTTGGCAGGTGCCGGTTGGGCAGTAGCGTCGGGTGTATCACTCATATTGCATATGGTAGCGTTAAACCGCAAAAATCGCAACTAGTTGCACTGCAACTTCCTGCGAAGGTATAACCTTATCTTATAAAAACAGTGCATTTCCTGGTGTCCCCACCCTGGATACCGACGCACTTGCTTGAGTACAGTTTGGGGTGGAAAGCGAAGCCCGTAAGCGAGGCGCACTACAGGGTGCGATGAGTGCGGACTGGAGCTTTACACCCAAAATGTGCCAAGCAAGTGCGTCGCGGCTATCTACAAAAGAGACTCGATAAAGCCGTTGAACATCGGGTGCGGCCGGTTGGGTCGGCTCTTGAACTCCGGGTGGAACTGGCTGGCAAGCAAGAATGGATGGTTGACCCCCTCTATCACCTCTACCAGATCGTTGTCGGGGTTGATACCGCTGGCGCGAATACCCCAGCTCTCGTATCGGTCGCGATACGCGTTATTGCACTCAAAACGGTGGCGGTGGCGCTCGACGATGTCCGGTGCACCGTACACCTTGGCAGCGAGGCTGCCGCCGGCCAAATGGCAGTTGTAATTGCCCAGGCGCATCGTGCCACCGGTACTGAGCTTATCCTCCTGGCCTGCCATGGTGTTGATGACGAGATTCGGGCTCGCCGGGTCCAGCTCGGCCGTGGTCGCGTCCGGCACGCCGGCATTACGCGCAGCGGCGATTACCGCTACCTGAAGCCCCAAACACAGGCCCAAATACGGCTTCTTCTCTTTGAGCGCATATTGAGCGGCTTTTATTTTACCCTCAAGACCGCGCTGGCCGAAGCCGCCGGGCACCACGATACCGTCAAAATCTTTTATGGCACCGCTGATATCGGCACCGGGAGCATCAAACTTGCTGGCATCGACCCATGTAATATCCACTGAGCAACCGTTGGCCCAGCCAGCGCTCTTCAGCGCCTCGAACACCGACATATATGTGTCCGTGTTATCCATGTACTTGGCAATGAAACCGATGCGCACCCTGCGCTCCTGCGGTTTGGTAGCGCGCTCCACGAGCTTGCGCCACGCACTCAAATCCGCCTTGGGAGTATCGAGACCGAGGCGGCGCGAAAGCACGTCGGCAATACCGCTGTCCTCAAGCGTAAGCGGCACGCGGTAAATGGTGTCGGCATTGGGCAACAGCGCAATCGCTTCCCCTGATACGCCGCTGAACAGACTCAACTTTTTCTTGACGCTGTCGGGCGCCGGCTTCTCGCTGCGGCCCACCAGGATGTCCGGCGATATGCCGAAGCCGCGCAAATCGCGGACCGAATTCTGGGCCGGTTTGGTTTTGACCTCGCGGCTGGCACTGAGGTACGGCAAATACACCACGTGCACGTACGCACAATTTTCACGGCCGACCCGCACGCCAAATTCGCGGATCGCCTCGATAAAGCTCAAAGATTCATAATCACCCACCGTGCCGCCAATCTCGATGATATGCACGTCGTAGCCCTTGCTGGCTTCAAGAATGTAGTCCTGGATCGCACTGGTGAGATGCGGGATGATCTGCACCGATTTGCCGCCGTATTTGCCATCGCGCTCGTCTTGGATGACCTTGAGCAGCACGCGGCCGCTCATGAGGCTGCTCGTGGAGGTCATCTCCTCGTCGACAAAGCGTTCGTAATGGCCCAGATCCAGATCGGTCTCGGCGCCGTC
>DASVGU010000060.1:0-5742 GCA_036379375.1 Saccharimonadales bacterium (SeqCode) | reverse complement strand
TGTAAAAACCAACTGGAGAACACGAACAAAGCTACGCCATAAAGGGCAGTGCGTACCCCATACCAGCGGCGCAATATATATGCAAAGCAACCGACTGTAACGAAGCCGAGCACTGCACCGGGCAGGCGCGCAGCCAGTCCGGCGTGCGAAGGAAATGTGCTGCGTGCAAGCCACTGTAACAGGGAAAGCGGCGCGCCGAGCGGATCGTGGGCCAGGTGGCTCCATCCCAGGCTAGCCTGCTGGAGTGATTCGCCATGACTGAGGCCGCTGGTAAGCGAGCCAAGCCGGTACACGAGCAAAAATATACAGACTGCCACACCTACGGAAATAATCGTCGCAGCCTGCCAATGAACCCTCGAAAACTGCGTGGGTCGCTTCATGCTTAGCACGTATTATAGCCGTTTGGGTTGGCTATTGGAACGGGTCGCCCCCTTGGCGGGTTTCGAGCGAGCTGATGCGTTGTTTGTCGCGGTCGAAGTAGAGCTCTACGCCGCCAGTCGGTCCGTTGCGGTGTTTCTTTACAAGGACGTCCATGATGTTTTTACGGTCGGTTTCGGAATTGTAATAATCTTCGCGGTACAGGAATGCGACGACATCGGCATCTTGCTCGATTGACCCTGACTCGCGTAGATCGGCCAACTGCGGGATTTGCGGGCTCCGGCTTTCAACCGAGCGGCTAAGCTGGCTGAGCGCCATCAGCGGTACGTTGAGCTCGCGTGCGACGCCCTTTAGCCCCCGGGAAATCTCGGATATCTCTTGGACGCGGTTGGCGCTGTCGGCGTAGCGGCTGCCGCCGCTCATCAGCTGCAGATAGTCGACCACAACGAGTCCGAGTTTGCGTTGGTGGGCCTCACGGCGCGCTTTGGTGCGCAGCTCGCTCACGGTGATGCCGGGCGTGTCATCGATGAATATCTGGGCTTCGCTGAGTACGCCCATCGCTTCACCGATTTTTTCGAAATCGCTGTCGGTGAGATTGCCGGTACGCAGAGCCCAGGCGTCGACACCGGATTCCATGGCCAACAGCCGGTCAACCAGCTGCTCTTTACTCATTTCCAGCGAGAAGATGAGCACGGGCTCGTGGGCTTTCGTGGCGATTTTGTGAGCGAGGTTAAGCATGAGCGCGGTTTTGCCCATCGACGGGCGGGCAGCAAGGATAAACAGATCGGAACGCTGCAAGCCGGCCAGCATATTATCGAGATCTTTGTAGCCGGTGGGCACGCCGCGGATTTTTTGCTTATCTTTGTGGAGATCATCGAGCCGCTCAAAACTCTCCGCCAAAATGGCTTCCAGGCTGATGACGTCTTGTTTAACATGGTGCTGGCTCACCTCGAACAGCCGGCTTTCCGACTCCTCGATAAGCTCCTTTAGGGATTTTGATTCGTCGTAGCTGAGACTTGCCATGGCTTGCGATGCGGCAATAAGACGCCGGCGCAGGGCCTTTTGGGCCACGATATCGGCGTATTGCTCGGCATGAGCGGCCGTAGGCACGAAATTGGTGAGCTCGGTGAGATACGCCGGCCCGCCCACCATGTCGAGCTGGCCGCTGTTCTTGAGCTGGTCGGCGAGCGTAAGTACGTCGATGGCCTGGCGCTTCTCGTACAATTTCATGACGGCTTCATAAATGCGTGCGTGCCGCGGATCGTAGAAGTCGGCCGGGGTGATGCTATCGGCGATTTTTACCACGGCATCGGCGTCGATGAGAATCGCGCCAAGCAAGCTAGCCTCCGCCTCGGCATTTTGCGGCGCTTGTTTTGCGCCCTTTTGATCAGGCTCCATGGCCTCTAGACTCCCCTTCTCATGGTCTTACGATTGTAGCAGTTCGCCGCCGCCGAAGATATTGCTTATGGTAGCAAGTGAGGGGTCCGGGCTGTTCGCCTGTGCTGCCGGGCCTTCTGCAGCGGTTGGAGCCCGGCTAAGCTTGAGATTCGGGTCTAAGCTGCAGGTTATGTCGACAGGCTTTCCGGTGATTGCGGTAATGGCGTCACTGACGATTTTGCGATTCTTGGCTTCGTTTAAGCGCTTTTGGTGAAAAGCAAAGGCAAATACCAGCTCCAGGCTGTTATCGCCGGTTATGAGCGGTTTTGCCATGCGTGCGATGCTGTAGAGCGTGTTGTAGCGGGTTTTGAGCGCTGCAAGTACTTGCGGCCAGACCGTCTCGTCGAAAACCGCTGTGGGGTGCTCCAGAGATGGCTCGGCCTCAGCGAGCGGCACTTTTGTAGCTGCTGCCGCCGTTTTTGGGGTGCTGGCGGGGCTTTTGGATGCTTTGGGTGAATGCGTAGGCTCGTGGGACGGTTTGATCTCGGTTTTGGCTTGTGCGGGCTGGACAGGGGTCACGGGCGCCGGTGTATTGCTGCTATCAGATTGTTTGAGTGTAGGTGCAGTTACAGCAGCCGGGGCTTTAGGTGGCATACGCAGGGAGCGCAGCACAATGATTTCGAGAAATCGCTCGGGGTCGTGCGACACGGGCACTTCCAGGAGGCTCGCAAGCAGACCGGTTGCCGCAGCCAAATCACCCGTGAAAGTCTTGGCAACAAGCTGTTCGCGTATGAGCACTGAGAGTTGCCGGGCGATTGCTGTCGCCTGGAAACCGTGGGCAAATAAATCGTTGAGGAGTGTAATTGACGCAGTTATGTCGCTGCCTTGCTCAATATACGTGAGTAAATCTGCAATGGCTTGCTTTGGTGGCATGCCGAGCATAGCCTGCACGGCTGCGGCGTCGATTGTGCCGCCTTGCCCGCTCGCTTGGTCGAGCAGGCCGATGCTGTCCCGGAAGCTCCCCTCACCGTGTTCGGCGATAAGCTGCAGGGCATCATCGGTAATAGTGATGCGCTCATGCTGCGCGATATCCTGCAAGTGTGCACGCACCTTGGCTGGCTCGATAGGGCGGAATACGAAGCGTTGTGTGCGGCTTATGATAGTTTCGGGCAGTTTGTGTGCCTCGGTAGTAGCCAAGATAAACACGACGTGAGCCGGTGGTTCCTCGAGCGTCTTTAGCAATGCGTTAAAGGCTGCTTTGCTGAGCATGTGTACCTCGTCTATGATGTATACCTTGTACGCCGCGCTGGCTGGCGCTACATACAATTTTTCGCGTAGGTCGCGCACATCTTCCACGCCGTTATTGCTGGCAGCATCGATCTCGATAATGTCAATATGTGGCGCATCGTCCGCGTACGGAAGCTTGTTGATCTCGTGGGCGAGGATGCGCGCCACAGAGGTCTTACCGACACCTTTGGGCCCCGTGAACAGATATGCATGGCTCAAATGTCCGCTTTTTAGCGCTGCCCCGAGCGCACGCGTAATGTGCTCCTGGCCGATGACTTCGGAGAGTTTTCTCGAACGGTATTTGCGGTATAACGCCTGTCCCATAGCTATATAAATTATAGACGCTAGAACCGCCAATATCGAATGTTGAATTTACAAACGATCCGGGACGTTGCCGATAAGCTTGGAGATCGTGAGACTGAAAGATACCGCTAGGCGTCGGGAGGGAAGGAGCCGGGGGCTTACAGGGCAGCTTCCAGGGCAGCCCATTCAGCCTGTGAGTCGTCTTCCGGGAGATTTACGCTTACCTGATCACCCGGCTTTGCCTTGAAATAGGTGACGCTGGCGAGCAGTACGCGGTATTCTTTGTCATTTACATCTACGAAGTAGTGCCCGTTGTCGAGCTTAAGCGTACCCACGACCTGTTTGCGCGGAATCGGACCGATCTGCTTGTATAAAAATGCGCCGTCTTCGGCAATGGTGAGTTTGAGGATGTCCCCCTGTACAAGCTTTGATTTGCTGGCATAATTGGCCGGCACAGGATAATTTTTGCCATCGCTGCCGACCATGCTCTGGCCGTCAAACACGCCCTCAATAACTTTGCCGAGTGCTTCTTCGCGGGCCGTCTTGACGACCCGCTCGTCTTCGCCCACCAGACTTATAAGCAGCTCATTGGCAGCGGCTAAGTTAGTCTCCGCCTCTTGGATAAGAGCCCTCAACCGTTTGATTTGTTTTTCTGGTACGTCCGACATTTCCTAAGATTGCCTTTCCCTATCATCTCCCGTGAAGTCAGTGTTTGTTTAGACACACTTACACCTAAACCTACCATATAATGCAAGTCAAGTCAAAGTGTTTGCCAAAACCTGTGGATAAATAAACCACTAAGCCACATGCGGCCTAGTGGTTTATCACCGCTTCTAGAAGATTCTAGCAGGTTTTTACGCGAGTTCGACGGTAGCGCCGGCGTCCTCAAGGGTCTTTTTGGCGCTCTCGGCGTCGTCTTTCTTGGCCTTCTCGAGGATGGTCTTGGGTGCGCCATCGACGAGTGCTTTCGCCTCGCCCAGGCCCAGGCCGGTTACGTCTTTTACTGCCTTGATGACAGCGACCTTCTGGGCGCCGGCGTCCTTGAGTACTACGTCGTACTCGGACTTTTCCTCAGCCGCAGCGCCGGCAGCGTCACCGCCAGCGGCCGGACCAGCCACGGCAACCGCAGCGGCTGCCGGCTCAATACCGTACTCGTCTTTGAGGACAGTCTTTAGTTCGTTCACCTCCAGGACAGTCAGCTTAGTAAGCTCTTCTGCCAGTTTTTTTACGTCTGCCATAGTATGTGGCTTTGTCTGTAAGGACAAACCTACGGTTTTTTCCTTACGTGCGGGGTGAAAAGCGCGGTTTTTACTCCGGCTGTTCTTTTCCTCACGCGGGAGACAAAGCATCTCCTTTCTTAAAATTAGTTTATACTGCAGCCTTGGCTTCGATGCCGTCGAGCAGAGCGTGCAGGTTGCCGGAAAGTGCGTTGGTAACGTCATTGACCGGTGACAGCAGTGTTGCCACGACTTGCGCGATGAGCTGCTCCTTACCGGGCAATGCTGCCAGAGCTTTGACTTCGTCGCTGCTGAGCAGTTTGCCCTCAGCACTGATTGCCCCGACAAATTCGATGCTCGGGTTGGTTTTGGCAAAGTCTGCCAGGACCTGGGCGGGTGCGACTTCATCTTCACCGTTAAAGGCGTAGAGGAGCATGCCCTCAAATCCGGCCGTATCGACACCTTTAAATGTGTCGGTGCCCTTGAGTGCCTGCATGACGAGGCGGTTCTTAACGACCTTCACTTTGGTCCCGTTATCGCGGGCTTGCCGGCGCAGCGTTTGCATCGCTTTTACTGTCGTGCCCTGATATTTGGCCACAACAGTCATTTTGGAAGACTTCAGCAGTTCGCTGACTTCAGCGACTACCTCGTGCTTCTTATCTTTTGTAAGTGCCATGAGTGATATATCTCCATGGTTTAGATTTTGGCCAAGCTATCGACCCTGGGAGCTTGGATGAGTTGCCTATAAAAAACGTCTTTGGCGTGTAGACCAAAGACGTTCGAACAATCTAGTCAAGAATGTTTTACCTCGGCGACAAATTGAGGCGGTTGAACTTATATAATTAATTCCATAATTAATTATATAAGTCGCCAGTCGCTGTCTTTGGCAACTTGAGAAGTATTTTAGCGTATATCGGGCGCAACGTCAACACTCTGAGAGTGCTAACAGTCCACGTATGGACGCTAAACCCTGCTAAGATTCGGGTCTGGCTATACCGAAGCGTTCGACAAGTGATGTGTAGCAGCCGAGCAGTGTTTGGCGGCGTTGCTCGTCGAGTCCGGGGTGGCCGGCGAGGTATTCTACCACACGGCTGGCGGCGCGGACGCTGCTGGTCAGCAGTCCGGGTGTATCACCTGCGAAGTGCTCAAGAACTGCCGTAAGACTCAGTTCGGGATCGGC
>DASVGU010000059.1:0-4142 GCA_036379375.1 Saccharimonadales bacterium (SeqCode) | reverse complement strand
GACGACACGTGCGGAGCTTGCCAAGGACACTCTTATGATCCTCTTTGTGGGGCGGCTTGAGGGACGCAAAGGGGTGAAATATCTGCTGAGGGCGTTTTCGCTGCTCAGCGAGCACGATGGTGGTGGTGGTGGTAAGGCGGTGCGTCTCGTTATTGCCGGTGACGGGCCAGACCGTGAAAAGTTACAGGCGCTCGCAGCGACCTTGCGGCTTAAAAATGTCAGTTTTCTTGGCCGTGTCAGCGATGCCGACAAAATGGCGCTACTCCACCGTGCCGACCTGTTTTGCTCGCCCGCCCCGTATGGGGAAAGCTTTGGGCTCGTACTGCTGGAGGCTATGGCGTGTAATATCGTGACTGTCGCCGGGGATAATTCGGGCTATGTCTCGGTTATGAAAGAGCTGGGGGCACTGTCGCTCGTCAACCCGCGTGAAACCGCCGATTTTGCACGACGTCTCGGCCTGCTGTTGCACGAAAAGGCGCTGCGCAGCGTGTGGCAGAAGTGGGCAGCAAACTACATTAAGCAGTTCGACTACCCGGCGATTATCCAGCAGTACGAAGATTTGTACGTTCACACCCTCAAGCACCACGGCCACCACATAAAAGTCTACGAGGAGTAATCCTAGCGCCATGAAGATTGCGCTCGTAATCGACGATACGCTCGATACACCCGATGGTGTGCAGCAATATGTCCTTACGCTGGGCCGCTGGTTGGACAGCCAGGGGCATGAGGTACATTACCTGGCCGGGGAGACAAAGCGCACAGATATACCGAACCTACACGTGTTGGCACGTAACCGCCGCGTCCGTTTCAATGGCAACCGTCTGTCTTTGCCGCTTCCTGCGAGCAAGGCGCGCATTGCCGAGCTGCTTGCGCAGGAACAGTTCGATGTTGTACATGTGCAAGCGCCGTATAGCCCTTTCCTGGCGGGTCGTATTATCAAGCGAATAAGTGCCAAAACAGTTGTAGTCGGCAATTTTAATATTATGCCCTACAGCCATAGCGTCATCTGGGCGAGTCGTTTGCTGGCTGTGATGAACCACCGCACGGCGCAGCGATTTGACGCCATGCTTGCAAATACCGAGCCCACGCTCAAATTTGCGCACGATGTGTTTGGCTTCCGCCCGATTTTGGTGCCCAACCCGTTTCCCATGGCAGATTTCCACGTTGAGCCGTCAAAGTCGCGAGTACCGCTTACGGTGATTTTCTTGGGCCGGTTGGTGGCTCGCAAGGGTGCCATGCAATTGCTCATGGCTGTCGCATACCTCCGTACACATGGCCTTGCAAGCACCGAATTTCGAGTCATTGTCGGCGGCAAAGGTCCGCTGCGTGAGGATTTGGAGACATACGTTGCGCAACAGCGCCTTAACGGTATGGTTACGTTCGCCGGCTTCGTTGCCGAGGCCGATAAGGCGGCTTTCTTGGCTCAGGGCGATCTGGCAGTTTTCCCGAGTTTGAGCGGTGAGAGTTTTGGCATCAGCTTGCTGGAGGCTATGGCAGCGGTACGCGGCGTTGTGTTGGCCGGGGATAACCCGGGATACCATGCGGTACTTGGTCCGCTCTCCACCGATCAACTTGTTGATCCGCATGACATCCCGGCATTTGCGACAGTGCTTGCCCATTGGATAGATAGTACCCCAGCTCGTGACATGGCTGCGGCAGCCCAAAAGGAATACGTTACCCAGTTTGATATCAATGTGGTGGGGTCACAAATCGTGAAAGTGTACGCTGGGGCGTTGCACTCGCGCCGTGGCGTGCAATAATAGAACCATGTTGCATTTTTCAAAACACGAACGCAAGGAGCATCTCGAGCTTACCATTACGACGCAGACCTTCCTTCGTGTCGTGTTGCTCATTATCGGCACGGTCATCATATTAGCGGCGCTGCATAAAGCAACACACGCCATCGTACTGATTTTTATCGCCTTTTTCCTGGCGTTGGCGCTCAATGCGCCCGTGCACTGGATTAGTGAGCATCTTCCCGGTAGGAGTCGCGGCAGCCGGGCGCTTGCCACGACTGTATCGTTTTTAATCGTTATCATACTGCTGGGTGCGTTCGTTGCGAGCCTTGTACCGCCGTTGGTGCGCCAGACACAGAATTTTATCAGCGCTGCGCCGCACTTGGTGCAAGATCTGCGCAGTGAAAATAGCGCAACTGGTAAATTTGTCCGCGACCATCACCTAGAAGAAGATATTAATAAATTATCGTCCCAGCTGGGTGAGCGTCTTAAAAACGCCAGCGGATCGGCAGTTTCTACAGTTACGCGCATCGGCAGCAGTATTTTTGCCACGCTTACAATCTTAGCAATGACATTTATGATGCTCGTGGAGGGACCGCGCTGGCTGAATTTCTTCCGTCGGCTTACTCCGCCGCGACATCGTGATGATGTCGATCACTTGGCCCGTGACATGTATCGCGTTATCAAGGGATATGTGAACGGCCAGGTAACGCTTGCGGCGATTGCGGCTGCATTTGTCGTGCCGATGTTATTCATATTGCACATCAGCTATCCTATCGCGCTCATGGTCGTGGTGTTTATCTGCGGGCTGATTCCGATGGTCGGCCATACCATTGGTGCAATCATCGTGACGATCGTCGCGCTATTCCATTCCGTGCCGGCCGCCATAATTATTTTGGCGTATTACATCTTGTACCAACAGATAGAAAACTATCTTATTCAGCCGCGGATCCAAGCAAATACCACGAATCTTTCACCGCTTTTGGTGTTTATGTCGGTAGTAATCGGGGTGAGCTTTAGTGGTCTGCTCGGCGGATTGGTTGCCATACCGGTGATGGGATGCATACGCATTGCCGTACTGTACTTCCTAGAGCGGGAGAACCTGCTTACCGAGTCCGAGCTAGAGAAAAGTATCACACCGAACAGATGAGCTTTTATTGCTTTGCCTTGCGGCGGTTCAGAGTCTATACCAGATGGCACCAGGTGGTGTATCACGCAGGCCGATATTTTGTTTGGCCAGTTTGCTACGGAGTTCGTCCGATCTTGCCCAATCTTTCCTCTCCCTGGCCGCTTCGCGCTCGGCAATCAGCTGTTTTTGCTCGTCGGTGATATCTGGCCGGTTGCTGAGCGGCAAGCCGAACACACTTTCTAAAAACGCTAGTGTACCATCACTGTATATACCGTCCACGCTTGGCAGCTCAATATTCGTCATGTAATCCATGAGCTTGCCTAGGCTTGCCAGCGCCATGGGCGTGTTGAGATCATCACTCAGAGCTTTCAGGATATCTTCACGCGTCGTTTTAAACAGCAAGTCCAATTCCTCGTCCATTGCTCCGAGAGTGGTCTGATGCCGCAGGTCGGCCCAAGCATAGATGTCGTTCAGCCTGTTCTGGGCGGCCTGAAGGCTTTCCCAGCTGAATTTGCTCTGACTGCGGTAATGGCTCTCCAGCACGTGCAGGCGGAAGGCTTCCAGGCTAATACCCCTCTTCTCGATATCTTCGAGCGTAATACCGTTGCCCAGGGACTTGCTGATCTTCTCGCCTTCAATTGTGATGTGGTTGCTGTGCATCCAATGTTTTGCAAACTGCTTGCCGGTTGCCGCCTCGCTTTGCGCGATCTCGTTGGTGTGGTGCACTGGTACGTGGTCGATCCCGCCGGCGTGGATGTCCAGCGTATCTCCCAGATATTTCATGCTCATGGCCGAGCACTCGATGTGCCAGCCGGGGAAACCCCACGAACCGTGCACCGCACCGCCTTGCTGCCCGGCGGAGCCGGCCACCTCGGTCGTGCTCTCGGTACTCTGCTGTGTTGCTGTCTCCGCTGCTCCTTTACCGTATTCTTGATACGGCTCAGTCCGCTGCTCGCCAGCGCCTTGCATAGTACTCGAGTGCGTGGCTCGTGTACCGGAGACATGTTGCTCATCTGAGGAATCACCGGGTCTTGTCCATGGCGCCCACCATTCCATGTCGCGTTTGTGATCGGTCGGGCTGAATTTCCAGAGTGCAAAGTCGCTGATGTTGCGCTTTTGCGGGTTAAAATCGACGCGTTTGCCTGCTTCCTGCTCGTCGAGATCGAGCCGTGCGAAATCGCCGTAGCGCGGGAATTTTGACGTGTCATAGTACACGCCATCATCGATAACGTAGGTAAAGCCTTTCTCCTCCAGTTTTTGGATGAGTTCAATCTGTT
>DASVGU010000058.1:0-6888 GCA_036379375.1 Saccharimonadales bacterium (SeqCode) | reverse complement strand
AGTCAATAAGGCGGGAGAAAATGTTATCGACATAATGACGCCGCCAATCATTAGTAGGCCAAAGCGTGAATCACGAAAATTAAATGTTGCTGTCGGCCGTGCCTATCAGGGGCTCGTACTTGATTATATAAAAAGCTTCGGTACCGATGCGCCGGGCGGTTCAACTGAGCGTGCGACTGAAGAATTTTTGCAAGATACCAACAGGTTTGCTTGTGAAGAAGCGGTTACACACATGAATAGGGTGCCTGTCGATATTATTCCACATGGTACATTCAACCCTGAGCTACATTAGGCACGTAACATAAGACCTGTACAATGGTAGGTAGAATGCATTTATTGTATATCGGTGACGTGATGGGCGAGATGGGCATTGAGGTGGTGGAACAGGTGCTGCCGGGGCTTCGCCGGGCTGAGAAAATCGACGTCGTGATAGCTCAGGCCGAGAATGTAAGCGGCGGTAAGGGCCTGAATGTGGCGGATTATGAGCGGCTTAAAGCCGTTGGTGTGGACGGGTTTAGCGGTGGCAACCACACACCTTCGCTGCCCGAAACGCTCCAGCTGTTGAGAGATCCGGATATACCGGTGGTGGCCCCGGCTAATATGCCGGACGTGCCCGGATCGGGCTATACATACGTGCTGGGCGCGGGTGGGAGCAAGGTCCTGCTGATAAGCCTGCTGGGCAAAATTGTCGGCCGGGATGCCGACAGACCGATACAGAATCCGCTGCATAAAATAGATGAGATTTTGGCCCGTGAAAACTTTTTTAACAGAGGTACGGTAGTAGTGAATTTTCACGGAGATTATAGCAGCGAAAAGGTCGTTATCGGGCACTACCTGGATGGTAAGGTGTCGGTGGCGGTAGGGGATCACTGGCACGTGCCGACGGCTGATGCACGGGTACTGCCTGGTGGTACGGCGCACCAGACGGATGTGGGCATGTGCGGCGTGCTGGACTCCAGCCTGGGTGTCGCCTACGACAGCGTTATCCCGCGCTGGCGTGATGGCCGCCAGACTCGCAATGTGCTCCAGACTGCCGGCCCGCGCCAATTTAATGCGTTACTGGTAGCCGTTGATGACCAAACTCACCTGGCTACTAGCGCCCGCGCCGTACAGAAAATTCTATAGAGATAGCCGCGGGGCCGGATGGCTAAACTTCGCTTTTGCCGCCGAAGCCGATAAACGCCAAAATAACACTGACGATCATATTGATGATAACGATACGGATAGCGGGCAGGCCGCGGTTAACGGCCATGAGAATTGCTGAGGCCAGCCAGATGGTGGCGATAACGCCGGCGGTATAGGGGTATTTGATGAAGAGTAAGAATTCTTTAAGCATGCTGCTCTACTTTCTCGGGGGCTTCTTTAGTTACGGTCTTCTCGGCTGGAGCCGCGCTAGGTTTTAGTTTAATACGCCGCAGCAGCTTGTCAAATAGCGCTGGGTCGCGCATGGCGACGCGCTCTAGCCAGGTGTTGATTGTCTCGAGCGCCTGAGTGATGGACATGGGCTCGTCGCCCTCGGTGCTGATGTCGGGGTTCTCTGCTTCGATAATAGGTACGACAGTGGTGAACACCTTTGGGAGAACGGTGCGCCGCCGTCCGAGCGCCTCGACGAGTGTCATGTACGTCTGCGCGGCGCGCAAGATTTCTGAGGATTCGAGCCGCACTACCAGGCCGAAGCGATTACCCTTGTTGACGAGATTGTTGAAGATTTGGATCATGCGGCCATCTTCCAGCACGGCCTGCAAATCGCGTGTACCGAGTGTGGTGTAGAGGATTTCCTGCATCATGCGGCCAACCTCACGCGGAAAGTTGTCTGATTTACCCCCGGCAGCTCCTGCAGCGGGAGGAATGGGTAGCTGGTTGGCGGCGAGGCTGCTGATTTTGCGCAGCGCCTTGTAGAGATCGTTTACGAAAAAACGCATGAACTGCTCAAACAGGCTGCCGATATCGGTGCTCTGGCCGTATAGCTTGCTCCACTCGTCGATGATGCCAAAAAACGCTGCCTTGTTTGCCGGGCTGCTGGCAGCGATGCCAAAATCGATCATGCCCACCTTGTTGCCGGGCAAAAAGCGGATATTGCCGGGGTGCGGGTCGCCTTGCACGCGCGGCAGCGTGAACATTGCACGCAGGCTCTCTACGCCGAACATGATGAGTTGGGTGTCCAGGTCGGAGCCGGTCTGGGTGCGAATGTATTCCACCGGATCACCGCCTGCCTCGCGCAGGTGCAGCAGGTCTACAGCCGAAATCCCGCCGATGTAATCCTGCACGATGAGGTGGGTGGTGCACAGATCCATGTACGTCTCGGGGATGACCATGTATGGGTGATTTTTGTAGGTCTTGAACAGTTCGCGCGCAAAACTGGCCTCGGCCACGTAATCGGTCTCTCGCAGTGTCACTTCACGGAATTCCTTTATGGCTTGGTCCAGCTTCACGCTGATGTTCTTGTACTCGCCGGCGGCGAAGCGCTTCGTAAATACGCTGAGCAGGCGCAGATCATGGCGCAGGAGTTCGCGGACTTGCGGGCGCAGCACCTTTACGATGACGGTTTTGCCGTTTTTGTGCTGGGCCAGATAGACTTGGCCAAAACTCCCGGCTGCGAAAGGCTCAGGCTGGACGAAAGTGATGTTGGCAAGTACGTCGGGTGACAGCTCGGCGCGCAGGATGGCGACTATGTCGAGCGGTTCCACGTCCAGGTTCTCAAAAATCTTGAGACGGTCGGGGCTGCTCCACTTGCGCATGGCCTTGCTGTTTAGCAGGACACCCTGTAAGAATTTGACGTACACGCCCCCCAGGGCAACCATTTCGTCACATATGAGGTTGTACATCTCGGTGTTGCGCTTGCGCTGGCGTAGGTAAAACGCGCGGCTCAAGAGCTTTGCGAGCCGCATGGTACGTTGGCGCTTTAGTGACCGCAGGTTGCGTGCACGCGTTGTTGTCACGGCTCGATTACTTTCTGGCAAAGCCGATTAGAAACAGTGCTACCGTGCTGACGATACCCGAGAGGTAAAGGTCGTAAATTTGATTTGCGTTCGTAGTGGTAAGCGCCATGATGATGACCGCAATCCATATAAAGACGATGGTCCCAAAGATCGACGCATACTTCATATGGTTATTATATCATAAAACCGGGGTAAAGTTCAAAAGCATTCTGGAATTTTTATCTGTTACCTTGTATAATCTTGCAAGTACGACCGGGGTGTGGCGCAGTTGGCTAGCGCGCAGCGTTCGGGACGCTGAGGTCGGAGGTTCAAGTCCTCTCACCCCGACCACGTCGAAATCTGTTCCAGCCCTGCATGGCATCCGGCAATCAAGTAGCCGAATGCCGTAGCAGGGCCTCGCACAGCTTCTCCTTGCAAAATTTCAAACGCTCCGCTGGTTTGAAATTTTGATACGGTCCCAGCCCGGACAGGCGGAGTGCTTACGCCGAGCTTGCGCTGTGCTATGCTGAAGATAAGGACGACTAAGTGCAGTGCTAAAAGAGGGGGAGCTTTATGGACGACCAGCAGCAATCATCGTACGGTGCGGCAGAAAATACTAGTGACGCTGGCAGTAGTAGTGATGGTGGGGCTGCGGCTCGCCCGGCCCGCTACTCCGGTCTGTCGGGTAACGAGATGTACTGCCTCAACCTCATAGGATACGAGCCGGGTAACCTGCTGGTGGGCAACAGCGTGTTTGCTATGGGGTTTATTGGCGGCGTGGGATCCAGCTTGCGCACTATTGCTGGAGGCGAGATCAAACAGGTGACGGACATGATTGTGCAGGGAAGGCAGCTCTCGTTGCAACGCTTCGCCGATGAACTTGCCCAATCGGGTGGTAGCGGTGCCGCCGGGGTGACGAGCGAGCTTATCTTTCATCCGGGTAACATTGAGTTTTTGACGATTGCATCGACAATCCATCGCAAGGATGGGGCGAGCCAGGCGGCGTTTACCAGCTCGGCCGACGGCCAGGAGCTGTTTTGCCAGTGGGATGCCGGCTATCAGCCGATTGACTTTGTGTTTGGTAACGTTGCGTATTCTATCGGTGTCACCAAGGGAGTCTTGGGAGCTTTTAGGCAGCTGGCCAAAGGGGAAGTTAAGCAGTACAGTGATATTTTTAATACTACGCGCAACACTGCCCTGGAGCGAATTCAGGCAGAAGCGAGAAACGTCAATGCGAACAGCGTCGTGGGTATTCGTACGACTATCTTGCCGGTTGGTACGTCTGGCGTGCAGGAAATGGTAATGATAGGTACGGCTTCGTACAACGAGCAAGTACAGGCTTTGGCTCAAACGGTAGGTGGCGTAACGACCAGTGATTTGACGGCCGAAGAAGCCTGGAATGTGGCGAAGATGGGGTACGCCCCCCTGAAGCTGGTGCTGGGGACATCGGTGTATTCGCTGGGATTTGTTGGCGGCATAACGTCGGCTCTCAAGAACTTTGTAAAGGGTGAAATTAACGAGCTGACGCAGCTCATCTACGGTGCTCGCGAAGAGTCGCTCAAAAAAGTTCAGGAGCAGGCTGAGTCTATCGGTGCCGATGATGTTCTGGGCATAAAAACGTATATTTATAGCCTGGGCAGCGGGCTGATTGAATTTCTGGCAATAGGTACGGCGGTGAAGAAGGTGGACGGTATCGCAACCCGATCGCAACAGCTGCCGCCGCAGGCAATCATTCGTGACAAAGACACGTTTGTGGATACAGCGAATGTATCATATGGCGCTGATCTCCAGAGTCCGATTCGCTAGCACGGGCTTGCTGCGGCCTGTGGTGCATTCCTTTTAGCGTACAATAGGGGAGATGATGCACATGCTTGCGCTCGTACTTTGTGTGCTCGCAGTCCTGGTAATACTGCTGCTGTCGGAGATTGGCTGGCGGCGGGGATATATGGGTAATGAGGTTGGGCGCAAGTTCGTGCATGTGCTGGTGGGGTCCTTCGTAGCCTTTTGGCCATTTTTTTTGAGCTGGGACACAATCCGCCTTTTGAGCATCGGGTTTGTGGTGGTGGTGCTTATTTCCCGGCAATTTAATATTTTTAAGGTTATCCATAGCGTGCAACGCCCCACGTACGGCGGCATATATTTTGCGCTTATCGTCGGGGTACTTACCTTTATAACTCAGCGCAAGGGCATCTATACCGCTGGTTTGCTACAAATGAGTGTGGCCGACGGTATGGCGGCGGTTATAGGGGTGGAGTACGGCATTAAGCGCAACATCGGGCCGCGCTACAAGATATTTGGGCATACCAAAACTGTACTGGGAACATGCACGTTCTTTGTGTTTTCGCTCGCGATTCTGGTGAGCTACGGTGCAGATGCGACGCGCCTGGGGTGGGGATTAGCGGCGGCGTTGGCGGCCGGAGCAACCGTGCTGGAGAATATTGCGGTGGCTGGCTTGGACAACTTAGCCGTACCGCTGCTGGTAACCGCAGGACTCATTTGGGTTGGCTAGAGCGACTTTTTCGATGGCATTGAGTGAGCGCGCAACGTATTGAGGGTGGTGAGGATGACGATAACTTCGAGTAGGCCGGCGCCGAGCAGAGGCGGGAGTTTCCCGGTGGCGAACACGAGCATGAGAATCAGGCTCAGGACCGAGCCTCCTGCGATGCTTTGCCGCGCAATTCTCAGTACGCGCTGAGCGAGTGTGACTGTCCAGGCGACGTCGCTGAAGGTATCCGGCGTCAATACGACGTCGGCTGATTCACCCGCCGACAAACTACGGGCGCCAAATGCCATACCCACGTCCGCTGCCGTCAACATAGGTGCATCGTGTACGCCGTTACCGATGAATACTGTGGGCCTGCTTGTTTTTGGCACGTTGTCGATAACGCGCAGCTTGTCGGCTGTCAGTAATCCGGCGTGATATTCATCGATGCCGAGCTGTTTGGCTGCAGACTCGGCCACCATTTCACTCTCGCTTGTTAGGAGTGCAAGCTTGCGCACGCGCAGTCGCTTTAACGCTTGCAAAGTTTGCTTTATGCCGGGACGCAGCTCACTTTTGAGGATAACTGCCCCAGCGGCTTTGCCGTCGACTGCAACATAGACCGATGCTTGGCGCTGCTGCACCTTAGAGCGAACTCCTGTGAAATTCACACCACGCTCCTCGAGGAATTTCAGGGAGCCGACCAGCACCGATTTACCGCGCAGCGTTGCTTCCAATCCAAGCCCCGGCACGTCCTCGACATGTTTGGCTTTAGAGTATTTGAGGTGCTTTCTGGTGGCTTCGCGGGTGATCGCTTGCAGCGGTGCGTGCGGTGAGCTTTGCCCTAGGCTTGCGGCCAGGCCGAGTACATCTTGCTTACTAAACGGCTTGAAATTCACTACGGTGTCAACTGTTGATTCCCCCTGGGTAAGAGTGCCCGACCAGTCGAACAATAGCGTGTCGGTGCCGGCCACGCGTTCCAATATACTGCCGTTCCGTATGAATATGCCGCGCGCACTGGCCCGCGAGATACCTGCCGCCAGGGCGGTTGGCGCGGCGAAGATCAGGGGGTAAGCAGTCGCCACGACAATGACGTCCAGGAATCGGATGACGTGTCCACTAAGGACCCAGGCTGCGATAGCGATCACCAGCGCTAATGCCGTAAAGACTATGCTGTAGCGCCCCGACAGTCGTACGAACGGCGATTGCTGTACTGCAGGATTTTTGACGAGTCTGACCGTGCGCTCATAGTGGCTCTCGTGTGCCGTGCGCAGCGCTTTCATTGTGAGTGTGCCATTGCTATTAGTGTTGACGCTGCCGCTCAATACCTCATCGCCAACGGATTTGTCTTGCGGTGTGGTGTTGCCGCTCAGCAGTGATTCGTCGAAATATGCATCGCCCTCGAGGATAACCGCGTCGACGGGTACCGTTTCGCCGCCAAGCACCAGAAGCCGGTCGTTGGGCTGGATATGATGTACGGCGGTGTCGATA
>DASVGU010000057.1:0-6732 GCA_036379375.1 Saccharimonadales bacterium (SeqCode) | reverse complement strand
CTGCTGTTGCTGTAGGCAATGGTATCGCCGTTTTTGTACATAAACTTACCCGATTGGTCGTAGCGGTCGGTAACGGGTGTGTTGCCCGTGCCGTCATCGGCCTTGCCAAAACTAAAGGTAGCATCCGGCGCTTGCGACGGGTTGGCCCCCAGCTGGCCCGAGCAGCTCCCCTTGCCGCTGGCCGGTGCGTTGGCAGGGCAGCTGTTCTGCACCAGGTTGATGCCGAACTGCTCCGTGCCCGCGGCCGAGGCCGTAGGTACGCTCGGTGTCGCCAATGTGTGGCCGCCGTTTACAGGGGGCGGCGAATCGTTGACTACCACATAGCCACTCGCCAGATATGCCTCAACCGAGAACGTCGCTGTCGCGACATAAGTGGACCCGGAGCTTAGCACGCCGAGGTCGATATCGGTGTTGTTCACGACAAACTGCAAATACTCGTTGCGAGCGGTGTCGCTGCCGGTCTGGGCGCAAAAGCTAGTCGAACAGGTTTTGCCCACCGTGAGGTCACCCGCCGTTTGGTCGGAGCAGTACGTGGTCGAGCACGCACCGTTCACACTCCCGCTGCCAAAATGCGTTTCGCTCACTCCATAATCCGTCGAGCACGACTGTTGATCGGGGTTGGTAGTGCAAGTCGCCGCATTTACGATAGCTGTGGAGCCCAGAACGATGAGCAGGCTCAGTATCAGGGGTCTGAGTATGTGCTTCCAAACTACCATAACTAAGGAGTATTTTGCCCGAATCACGCCAAAAAGACAATCCGCCTGATGCCCTGAGGGGTCTTTTGACGCGCGAGATGCTATAGTAGTAGCAAAGCATGAGCACTAAACAGTAACGACGCCATGGATGAGTTTTCCGAAAACCCCAAGCAAGAGTCCAAACAGGATCAGGACGACAGCAGCCTGGACTCGCTCGAGGGCACAAGCACCGTTGTCGAAACCCCTGCCGGGCAAAGCGCCGATGCGGGCACGCCAGCGCCCGACGGCACAGGTAATACTGGTAACATGGGCACAAGCCCCCAAAAGCCCACAGATCCTCACCGCGGTTTCCTAAAGCGCCTGTTCGGCCGTGCAAATATCTACCTGCTGCTGTTCGTACTCATATTAGTTGTCGCGGGTGCCGTGGTAGTGGTGGCATATCTGCACAGCCGCAGCGCGCAAAACAACACGAATATAGCCAGCCAGACACTTTCCCAGAGCGCTCTCAAGCAGCTGGCAAACAGTGACGTAACCGTAGGCGGAGCCCAACAAACGCTTAACGTGCAAAGCAACGCGGTGTTTGCCGGGCAGGTGCTCATCCGCAGCAACCTGGCGGTCGCGGGCAAATTACAGATCGGCAGCAGCCTGTCGCTGGCAGGTATCCAGGTGTCCGGCACAAGCCAGTTCGACCAGGTCCAGATAAGCAAGAACCTGTCCGTGGCGGGTGACGCCGCTATCCAGGGACAGCTCACGGTGCAGAAAAGCCTTAATGTCAACGGCGGCGGCACATTTAACGGAGCTGTCTCGGCGACGGCACTGACTGCGGACAGCCTGCAACTTAACGGTGATCTTATACTCACGCATCACATCAGCGCCGGTGGCGTCACCCCTGGCCGCAGCAACGGCGGAGCACTCGGCTCGGGCGGCACGGCATCGGTGAGCGGCTCGGATACCAGCGGTTCCATCGCTATAAACACCGGTTCGGGCGCCTACGCCGGGTGCCTGGTATCTCTCACCTTTGCAACCCCGTTCCACACCACGCCGCATGTCATCGTTACCCCCGTCGGCTCAGCGGCAGGCAATCTGGGATACTATGTCAATCGCTCCTCAACCAGTTTCAGCGTCTGCACCGACAACAAGCCGCCCGACAGCGCAACTTTCGGCTTCGACTACATGGTGCTGGACTAAAAGTGAGACAACTCAGCCATAAAACTATAGCCCGAGAAGGAAGCTCCGTTTCGCCAACTACAAACAACTAGACGTCTAAAAAGACGACGACATTGTCGGTTTTGACATGCATAAGCCCGCCTGAGATGCGAATCCGCTGCTCGCCGCGGGTTGTCTGCAGCGACAGCTCGCACGCATCGAGCAAGGTAATAAAGTTGTGGTGACGCGGCAAAATATCAAACGGGCCAGTGCCGTTCACGCCCGATATACTAAAGCCGATATCGTCAAAATAGATCTGATAGGGCGAATATACTCTTATATGCATCACCGGCCGGCCATCGACCTCCGTAATTGCTTGTGCCGCCTGTTCGCCCTCATCGGCAACGATCTGCCCGGTGCTCGCGTCCTGCCTGCGCACCATTAACGCGCTACCCCAGCGATTCCAGGAAGAGCAGCAGCGGTCCGCCGCCAGGCGGATTCGGCATTTATTGCCGAAAACTGCGATGAGAAACCCTGGCCAGAGGGCCCCCAAACGGAGTTTGGGGCTGCGCAAGGGTGCCTCATACGATAATCTCCTCTACGCCCTTCAGCGTTTCCTCGCGCGTAAACGTTTCGCCCTTTTTGGCGGTCTGATCCTCGACCACGTTAAGATTTTGCGAGAAATACTGGATAAGCTTCTTGGCCTTGGCATAATCGGCCCGATCGGCCGGGCTAAGCTCATTTTCACCGATAATTGCGATAATACCCTTTAGCGACTCGTATTTTTGCAGCAGCGCCTGCACCTGCACACTGAGTACATAATGGCGGTCGCCGACCACATCCGGGCTCAAAAGCGATGAAGTCGTGCGGATCAGGTCAACGGCTGGCCGGATACCCTGCTCTGCCACCGAGCGGCTCAATACGATGATACTATCGAGTTCGTGCTGGATCATCTGCACTGCCGGGTCGGACAGATCATCGGCCGGCACATAAATGGTTTGTACCGCAGTAATCGAACCTTTCTCGTTGCTGCTTAAGCGGTCCTGCAACACTTTTACATCGGAGAAAATCGTCGGCTCGTAGCCGCCTTCGGCGGGAATCTGGTCCATGATGGTCGACACCTCATTGCGCGCCTGCACGTAGCGGTACATATTGTCGGCGAAAAACAGGATATCTTTGCGCTGCTCGTCGCGGAAATATTCGGCCAGCGTGACCGCTGACGTACCCACCAACGCCCGCTGTACCGGGTTCTGGTCCATCTGGCCAAAGAACATACAGGTGTTTTTGAGCAGATCACGCTGCTTTAGCGTCTGGTACAGCTCGTGTCCCTCGCGAATGCGCTCGCCGATACCAGTAAAGAAGCTCAGGCCTGAGCCGCTTTCCGCAATATTATAGATGAGCTCCATGGTAAGTATCGTCTTGCCTACGCCGGCACCACCGATAATGCCGATTTTGCGGCCCTTCACGAACGGCGCAAAGAAATCGATAACTTTTATGCCGGTTTCGAGAATCTCGGGCTTCACTGCCGCGAATGAGCTGCCGCGCGCCGACGTTTTGAAAATATCACGATGCTCCATCCCCGGGCCTTCTATTGGCGGCAAGCCGTCAATCGGCCGGCCCAGAGCATCGACCACCCGGCCAATCAGCGCATCACCCACCGGTATTTCAATACTTTTACCGGTGCGCGACACCACCATGCCCTTTTGCAATCCCGGATCACCGCTGATGTTCAGACATACCACCGTTTGCGCGTCTTCTACGCTGTTCACGAGCAGCGGCGTCTTCTGTGGCACATCACACAGCAGTACCTCATTGAGCTCGGGCAGGTCGTCATCAAACTCTACTTTCAGGACAAGGTCTTTCAGTGATCTGATCACGCCCTGGTTCACGACACTACCACCTTCTTCAACCCGTTAATGATTTCCTTCAGCCGCTCATCGGCCAGCGCCCGCTTCGTTTGGTTGTACTGCCAACGCAGCTGGTCGTGCGACTCCGTGGCTTTGGATTTGGCTGCCGACATCGCGCGGAAACGGCTGGCGTATTGCGCCAGCTTGGATTCCAGTATCGTCTGGCTCAGCGAGATATCTACCATTGAGCGTTCCAGATGCGCTACCACTGCAAACGTGCTCGGCTCAAAGATATACGTCTCCTCGCTGATAGTTTCCTGGTTCTTGTCGATCTTGGTAGCGGCTTCCTGCACGGCTTTGCGCAGCTCAATCCGCTTGATATCTTGCACCATCAGCGACACATATGTCTGATAATACACCGTGGTCGTGCGGTATTCGCGCACATGGCGCGTCAGCGGTGCAACGTTGATATTCTCGTCCTTTTCGGGCAGTTTATAGTACTTTTTGTACTGCACGCCCGCTTGGGCAAGCTGGATGGCACCATGGTGGCCAATGATAATAAGGTCTTGCTTGGCGGGGTCGTAGCTTTTGAGCATCCAATTGATAAGTTTTTGGTCGATATCGCCGCTAAAGCCACCTTCCGCGGTAATGGCAATATAGAGCTCCTTGTCGATAACCGCGTCGGCATCCTCGCGGCCGAAACGGAACAGCTGGTCGACGCGCAACTGGTTATAGATATGCCACAGCTCGTCAAAGAAGTTCTGGGCCTCTTGCACGCGGTTCTTGATCTGGGCAATGCGCATGCTGGCAATACCCTCGAACGCGGTCGTGAGGTTGAGGATAGTTCCCATGGCCAGCTCTTCGTCGGCAATCTCCTGCGGCCGTCTCATACTTTGCATCTCCGGCTATGTTCGCTCTTTGCCGTCACTTTTTGAGCTCCACCAGGCTGTGCTTTAGCAAATCATCACGCACGCGCTCATAATCTTTGTCTTTTTCGACACCCCCGGCAAACTCGGGTGCCTGGGCTTTGAGTGTCGGCATATCCAGCACCTGGCCGTCCTCCAAATTCAGCACGATATCCAGCATGAGTACCTGAGCCACGACCGAATATGTTTCCGACGGCGCCTGGTTCATGAGGCTATAGATCCGCTTGCCGCGCTGCAAATCTTTCTGCGCGTTCAGCGCCAGCTCCGAGCCAAAGTGGGCAAACTCCTGGGCCTGGGCATACGCGTTCAGGGCCGCCAGCGTTTGGGAAGCCAACTGTTTTTGCCGCTCACTCTGGCCGCGCGCACCCACACGGGTAACACTCAGGCCGATACTCACCGCCGGACGCATCGTGTCGCGGAACACTTTCATATCCAGGATCCACTGCCCGTCGGTGATAGACATGATGTTCGTCGGCAGATAGGCAGTAATGTCACCACTGGAGGCCAACACCAGCGGCAGGGCGGTCAGCGTCTTGTGGTTGCGGTTGAGCTTCCCCGCGCGTTCCAGCAAGCTGGAGTGGGCATAGAACATATCTCCCGGGTAGCTGTCGCGCCCGGGGCTTGTGCCGGAGAGCAGGGCAATCTCGCGGTACACCTGGGCGTGGCTCGTGAGGTCGTCATAGATGACAATAGTGTCCTGGTCGCACTTCTGCCACAGATATTCGCCCAGCGCGCAGCCCACATACGGCGCCAAATAGCTCATCACAAGTGATTCAAACGCCGTCGCCACCACTACAATGGCCGTTTTGAGTGCGTCATTCTCCTGGAGCCGGTTCAGCAATTGGTCGACATCGCTGCTGCGCTTGGCTATCAGCACGTAGATCACGATTTCGTCGGTATTTTTTTGATTGATCGCCAGCTGCTGTACCAGCGTACTTTTGCCCGACTTGCTCTCACCCAGGATAGCCATGCGTTGCCCGCGGGCCAGCGGGAACAGCTCATCTATCACCGTCAGCCCCGTTTCCAGCTGCGTGTCCAGCATCTCGCGCTCGTGCAACATCGGCGCATCGTGGAACACCGGCCACACGTCATCAGCCGCAATCGGCCCTTTGCCGTCCAGCGGCTCGCCCGTCACCGATACCACCCGGCCCACAAAATCCTTGCCCACCTTGCTCACCAGCTCGTTGTGCTGCACCACCGCTGTCATACCAACGCGCAGCCCGCCCACGCCCAGATGCAGCACCAGCACGTACTCGTCCATAATGTAGTGCACGAATCCTTTGCTGCCGTCCTCAAACATCACGAGTGCCCGCAAATTTACCGGCTGCAGCCCGCGCACCCGCACCAAAAACTTATCAATAGCCACTACTTCGCCTATCGGTTGCCCGGCTGTCACCAGTTTGTCGAAGTGTTTATTGTCCGACATGGTTCTCCAGGCTCTCCAGCTTTTGCAGCAACAACGACTTCTGGTGCACAAAATGCTGCCGCAAACTAAAATCATAGTAATGATTTGGCGTGCGCAGCACACAGCCGGCGGCAATGGTCGGTTGCAAGCCTACCCGCACCAAAAGGCGAGGATGCACGTTCTGCCGGAACCAGGTGATGATCTTGTCCATAAACGCCGAGGAGGGATCGGCCGCGAAACTCACATGCACCACTGGCGCGTGTTTGAGCAGAGCCTGCAAAAATTGCTTGGCCTGGTCGCGCTGGCCCTCATCGAGCAGGTCAAGTTTGTTGAGTCCGGCCAGCTCATCGAGCGAGCGGCTCAGCTTAGGCAAACGCACCTCATCAGCCTTATCCTCACCGCCGCGCAGGCTCGCCTGGCGAAGATATTCATCCAATGCTTCCAGCTCACGGTGCAGCCGCGACACATCGCCCGGCCCTACCACCAGATTCGGCAGCAGCCACGTTCCCTGCTCCGCCACTAGCAACCACCCTTCAAGGGGCCGTCCAAACTATACCGCCTGCAATATGCTTGCTTAGGAGCCATTGGTGATATCCTCAATAATCGCCTGCTTATTGGACTCCAGATCGCTCAAAATATATTCCAGCTGGTCGCTTAGGTCTATCTGGTTGCCGATGGCTGCCAGCACGTAGTGGTTCACGATATCCGCCATA
>DASVGU010000056.1:0-7325 GCA_036379375.1 Saccharimonadales bacterium (SeqCode) | reverse complement strand
GAGAGTTAGCTTGAAAGTCGCCGATCGAAACACGTGCGGAAGAGCGCCCTTCTCCCCTTACGGGTTTAGTTTGTACCCAAAACCGCGCAGCGTGTGCAGCAGCGGGCCGGACTGCGGGAATGGACGGTCGATCTTGTTGCGCAGATAGCCGATATAGACTTCGACGGTGTTTGGCAGCACGAGTGCGTCTTCGTCCCATACATGGTTAATAATCATGTCTTTGGTGACAACTTGTCCTTGGTGGTACATTAAATACTCGAGCAGCGAGTATTCTTTCTGCGATAATTTGATAGGGGTGGTGCCGCGAGCGACCTCGTATGTACTGGTGTCGAGTGATAGGTCGCCTACGTTAATGACGGTGCCTGTGTGCTGGGCGGGACGACGCAAGAGTGCTTTGATACGGGCGATGAGCTCGTCGAACGAAAAAGGCTTTATGAGATAATCGTCGGCGCCGCTGTCGAGTCCCTCTACGCGGTCACCGATAGAGCCGCGCGCCGTGAGCATAAGAATGGGCGTGGGCACGCCGTCGGCCCGTACTTTGCGGCACAGCTCGGTGCCGTCCATGCTTCCGGGCAGCAGGCGATCGAGTACTACCAAGTCATAATCAGGGTCAACGGCGTGCGAGAGGCCGCTGTCGGCATCATGCACAGTATCCACAGCGTAGCCTTTTAGCTCAAGGCCGCGTTTTATGGCCTGGGCGATCTTTACATCATCTTCCACCACTAGAATTCTCATAACAATACCATTATATATCGGCACTTGAGATTTTGCTGTAGAGGTGGCGCTGCCGTATAATGCGGGAGAAGAGATGAAGATTGCGGTTATCACCTGCTACTATAGCCCGGACTACGTGCGGGCCAGAACGCTGCGCGCAGCGCTCAAAACCTTCCCGGATGTGAAACTGTCGATCGTTAAGAACCGCCACAAGGGCTTGTTACGCTACCCCGAGGTTCTTTGGAAGTTGTGGCAGGTGCGGAAAAAGCGCCGTCCAGATGTGTATGTGCTCACATTTCGCGGCCAGGAGATTTTGCCATTCGTGCTGCTCATGGCGGGCGATAAGCCGGTGTGGTTTGACGAGTTTATCGTGCCCATCGCTTATGCGAGTCACGAAGGACACCGCAAGTCATTCGGCATGCGCGTTAAGCACTTTCTCGCGCGCGTCAGCGAGCCGCTGTACAAGAATTGGCTGCGCCGCTGCAGTGTTGTGTTGGCAGATACGCGGGCTCATGCCGAATTATCGGCACGCACGTCGCATATGAACCTGAGCAAATACCTGGCCGTACCGGTGGGCACGGACGAAACATTGTTTAGGCTAGCAGAAGTTGTGCAAAGACCTGAGAAATTTCAGGTCTTTTACTACTCGACCGGGATGCAACCGCTTCACGGCATACCGGTGGTGCTGGAAGCAGCACGCCAGCTGCAAAATCATAAAGATATCGAGTTTTTGATCGTGGGCGGCAAGAAGGTCATGCGCAGCGCTGTGGCGTCTGCTCAGGCAAGCGGTGCCCGGTTACGCTATGAGCCGTGGATCCCATTTGAGGAGCTCGTGACAACTATTCAGTCGTCGTCGTTGTGCCTGGGCGGCCCGCTTGGGGGGACACCGCAAGCGCGGCACGTCATTACTGGTAAGACATATCAGTTTTTGGCGTGTGGTGTGCCGGTGCTGGTCGGAGCGAGTGAAGCGACTAGTGAATACTTTGTAGACAAACAAAATGCATTAGTCGTAGAACAGGATGATGCCGGGGCCCTGGTACGGGCTATTGCCTGGGCGGCAAAGCACCCCAACGAGCTGCGGGCAATTGCCGAGAACGGCCGAAAACTGTACGAAAAGCAGTTCTCTACCAAAGCTATTGCTGGTTTGCTTGCGCCGCTGATCGACGGAGTTTCGTGAGCTGTAGCCTGTCCTTAGCGTGCAGGCTTAAGACCAGCAAAAATAAAAGTCCCAGGAATAGTATGTACGAAGCACGGTCGATGAGATTCGCGGATACGATGTCACCGGTGGATACGTGGTGAATGTGTTGGGAAAAGACTAAAAAGGCTTCGCGGATGCCGACGGCATCAGGGGTAAGCGAGACGAAAAGCGAAAAGTTGGCTGCTCCGGCGTACGACATGGCTTGACTGAAGTGGATATGCGGATTTACGGCCCGTAGCTCGATATAATACCAGGCTACCGTGATGGCTACCTGCACGAATGCAAGTATGAAAAGTGCTGCGAGCGGGCCGCTGCGCAAGCCGAATTGCGATTCTTTGGCGTGTGTATCGCGCTTTTTGAACCAGCGCAAGACCGCCCAGCTTGCACCGCTAACGACAATGAGGGCCCCTACGGTTTGCCACCAGGGCCGGGTCCCTACCAGCAGGAACAGGGCGCTGAAAAACGCGAAGAAACCGAGCCCCAACAGGCTTGCAAACGTATAATCACGCAGCCGTATCTGGTGCCGTGTCTTGAGATATATGCCGCGCACGCCCGGGCCGCTTTGCAAGGGGCCAAAGAAGTTCACGATGGATGAATATGAAGTAAGGATGAAGTTCTCTTTGTAGCTGATGCGCTTGCCGCAGAGGGCGATAGTCGCGCTGCACATCAGTACTAGTACACCCAACATTGCTATATTAAGCAGAATCACCCACAGTACTGTCCAACGGCTCACGTGGGCCAATTGGTGCCAATATTCAGGGTGATCGATAAAATAGCGGGTAAATAAGTATACCGTGAGTACGAGCACGGCGATGGCGATTACAGCCCGTAAGCGGCGCTTGTTCATCGTCCTTATTGTAACTGCCCATTCGGTACGCGTAAAGCGGGGCTGCTATACTATGAAATAAGTACATGAACAAGACACGGCACATAGATGTTCTGTTAGATAGAGTCTCCGGCTGGTTTGGCTCGCCCAGGCTCTTCTGGTGGCCGTTTGGCGTGTTCTTGTTTGCGGCTCTGTGGATGGCGTGCTCCGGTGCGTATTCGATGGCCTACGATGAGTATTACCACTTCGGCATCATCAAGTTGTATGCCCACCAGTGGTCACCGTTTTTTGCCCAGCAGCCACCGGGCGCCGCTGCCTTTGGGGCGGTTACGCGCGATCCCTCTTATCTGTACCATTATCTTATTAGTTTCCCGTTCCGGGTTTTCGCACACTTCGTACATACCTTTATGGCGCAGATTATATTTTTGCGGGTCATCGACGTGGCGTTCTTTGCGGGCGGGCTTCTTATCTTCCGTGCGCTGCTTAAACGTACCGGACTCAGCCGGCGGGTAAGCAATCTGGCGCTGGGGTTCTGTATGCTTTTGCCGGTGACCCCATTCGTTGCGGCCCAGATAAATTATGACGACTCGCTTTTCTTGCTGAGTGCGCTGAGTATATGGCTGGCAATTGTTGTGTCACGGGCGCTTCGCAAGCGCCGGGAAGTGCGTTCCGTGGCCCTGCTTTGGCTTGTGGCAGTGGTGCTGCTCACGAGCTTAGTAAAATACGCATACCTGCCTATATTGGCTGCGTTGTTCATCTATTTTGTGGTACTGGGTGTGCGTACGTTCGGCTGGCGCTTACGCAATTGGTGGGAGGCTATACGAGCCGGATTTGCCGGGACAAAACGCTGGCACGTGGTGCTGGCTGTGTTGTTCGCTATCATTGGTGCGGGGTTGTTTGCCGAGCGGTACGGGATTAACTTGGTGCATTATCATAGCCCGACACCGAAATGTGACCAGGTAATGAGTGTACAAGAGTGCAATTCGTTCGCACCGTTTGCCCGCAATTATAGTTATCACCAGGATAACGAATCCGCAGAGCTGCCAGCCGCGCAGATTATGCAGTATCCCTTCAAAAACTGGATTGGTGGCATGGTCCGCTCGCTGCTGTTTGTCGTAGCAAACAAACAAAGCGGCTATCAGCCGGGTGAACCGTTGCCGCTCACGTATGCGGCGGGCTACATTGTGTTTGTCGGCGGCTTACTACTGGTGCTTGTGAGTATTCGCTGGCTGTGGCGCCGCAGCTATACCAATCAACTCTTACTAGTGGTGTCGGTAATCTACACAGTGACGCTGTTTGTGCAGAATTTTGCCGATTTTGTGCATACGCAGGTGCCGGTTGCAATCCAGGGACGATATCTGGTGCCGATTTTACCGTTGTTTTTGGTGCTTGTGGTACAAGCTGCCGGGCGTCTTTTACACGCGGTGCATCCGCGGGCAGCGATAATCGTGATCATCATTCTGGCAGTGCTTCTGTTCGAAGGCGGCAGCCTGTTCCCCTTCCTGATTCGCCAGCACGACAATTGGCTGTGGAATGCACCTGCCGTGCGGGATATGAACCATGGCTTGCGTGACGCCGTAAAACCATTTATAGTGCAGCGGCTTATATAAGAGTACAGGGCTATCTCATGTAGCTTAGGTTTTGGCAATTAACACCACCAGCGCGTGTCTTGTCAAGGTGGCTCTCAGCTTGGCATGATACTTTGCTTGGGCAGCCTAGAGATACCGCTCATGTTTAGTTATTTTGGGGGATTACTGTATGATATATAGAGGTTTTTGCCAATTCTCATGCACAAGAAACAAAACGTACCCCGTTCTATTGATGGCTTCATCCCGCGGACGAATGCAACGCGGCTGGTCGGTTTTGACAATAGCCGTTCGTTACCTCAAAGCCGCTCCGCTGCAAAGCCTCTCCCGGCGGTGGGGGCTGCGGCATCTATGAATGCGCACGATCAGCAGGTAGCCGGGGCGTCCATACAGGAGCTTATTCATCGCCCGAGCGGTGCCGTGCTGCCTGATCTGACCAGTGGCGGCCGGGCACGGCTGCAAGGAGCCCTTCCGGGCACACAGCGTACGGCTCATGGCCATTTTGCGTGGCTTAAGCGCAAGCGTACCTGGAAGCGCGCTGCTTTGGGTGTGCTTATAATCGTGCTTCTTATCGGTGGCTGGGTCGGCTTTAAGTTCTTGTACAATTTCATCAAGGTGTTCCATGGGAACCCGTTCAGCGCGTTGGCCACGACACCTCTGCGCGGTGAGGACAGCGGCCGCGTAAATATCCTGCTTGCCGGTAACTCCAGTGACGATCCGGGGCATCAGGGAGCAAATCTGACTGACTCAATCATGGTGGTGAGCATCGATACGCGCAATAATACCGCGTTTATGTTGAGTATCCCACGTGACCTCTGGGTCGCTATCCCCGGCTATGACCACGCGAAGATTAATGAAGCATACGTCGATGGCCAGCAAGAAGACTTTAATAAATCGGGATATTTCCCAGGCGGCATGGGGCTGCTGCAGGAGGTTGTCCAGAATGATTTCGGGATCAAACTGGACTATTATGCACTCATAGATTATGGTGCGCTGCGTGATGCGGTGAATGCGGTGGGCGGTATCACTGTTACCATCCACAGCCAGGACCCTCGCGGACTCTATGACCCGAGCACTGACTATGCCACCGGCGGCCCGCTGGTGCGGCTTTCCAACGGTGTACATACGCTCGACGGCGAGCAGGCGCTGGATCTTGCCCGCGCGCGCGGCGATGCATACGGCTCGTATGGCTTCCCCAGCAGCGACTTTGACCGTACCGCCAACCAACGCATGATGCTGCTTGCTCTCAAATCCAAGATGACGAGCACCGGTGTACTTGCAAACCCTATAAAGTTAACGAATCTTTTCGATGCGGTCGGCAAGAACGTACACACGGATTTCAGCCCGAGCGAGGCGCACCGGCTATACGACATCGGCAATAAGGTACCCGGCAACGATATTTCATCAATCGGTCTCAATAATGCTGACGGGGTGAACCTGCTCAGCAATTACACGACGTATACGGGCGAGTCGGCGCTTGTGCCGGCTGCCGGTATGGATGATTTTAGCGACATCCAGGCCTTCGTTCGTCGGCTAACGAGCACTAATCCGGTCGTGAAAGAAGATGCGCAGATTGTTGTGCTGAACGCGACCAACACCGACGGGCTGGCCGCAAATGCCGCAAAAATGCTGAAAGGAAAAGGAACTGCCGTCATTGCTACCGGGGACGCTAACGCTTTAGCGAATACTACGACGATTATTGACCTTTCCGGCGGGAAGAAGCCGGCGACCAAGGAGTTGCTCGAGAGTCTATACGGTAATAACGTTACTACCACCAATCCGTACGGCTCCATATATCAGGCGGACTTTATCGTCGTGCTTGGTGCCGACCAGGTAAGCACGTCCACCACATCGGATCAGAGTAGTCAGTAATAATCTTCACTGAGCACGTGTGCCCCTCTCTGTCAGAATCAAGATGAGGAGGAAAGAGCAGATGGCTAGCAAACGGCTCAGTTTGTTGTTGAAGTGGTATGAGCGTACCGAGCGCCGCCGTCTCACAAAATATCGATAACCTTTGGCAAGACCCTAGAGGGAGACCACCTATTTGATCCAGAAACCGAGTACACTACATAGTATTATGACGCATGCCACTCCCCCGCAGTTGCTTGACGAGTTTTTGCAGAAATATTCTGCCAAGAGCTACCGTAAGGGTGAGATTATGTTGTTCCAAGGTGAGGCACCGCGCTCGGCCTATGCGGTAAAACGAGGCGTTGCGAAAGCATATAACCTCAACTCGTCAGGTGACGAGAAGCCGATTGCATTTTACGGTCCCGGCAGCGTGTTCCCCGCGTCATGGATATTCGGTGCGGTGCCGAGCGCCATATATTATTATGAGGCGTTTACCGACTTGGAAGTGTATTTCTTCCCGCGCGATGAATATATTGCGTGCATCCGGCGCCAGCCGGAGCTGCTGTTTTGGGAGCTGAACCGCTACGTTATGGACGACGTTGGCAAGACGATGCGGCTGAATGCGCTGCAGCATTCCCGAGCGAGTGACAAACTCATTTATACGCTGCATTACCTGGCGCTGAGCCACGGGCGCCGCGTGCGGCCGAATGTCGTAGAGATCACGCTCAATCTGACGCACCAGGACTTTGCTAACCTCACCGGTCTTACCAGGGAAACGACTGCTACCGAGCTGAATAAACTCAAGAATCAAGGTGTTATCGCGTACGGCAAGCATTCGCCGTACCGTGTGGACGTAGCCAAACTCGGCAATGCTCTTAACGATCAGTTTATAGCCGATCTAGAAGTAAAACTGTAAGTATACTTTGGCGGGGCTAGGGGTGGCATGCGCTCCTAACATTGTGAGTTCCTGATGCAGACTTCTAGTGGTGTCCTGCCGGCATTTTCTCGGTGAGTGCATCGCCTACCACCCGTGTGAGATTCTGGGGAGCGGTCCACGATTTGATGATACAGCGGTGCGCGCCGAGCTTGTATGCTTCAGTGACCTCCGGGGAATTTTCCATGTTCGTGAATATGAGCACCTTCACATTCGGGT
>DASVGU010000055.1:0-2745 GCA_036379375.1 Saccharimonadales bacterium (SeqCode) | reverse complement strand
GTATCTGCAGACGGTATTGCAGGGCTTGCGTGCGCTGCAGATAGAGGAACAAGCCAAGGATATCCAGGTACGCGTTGGTGAGCTGGGCCGGCATATTGCGACATATGAGCAATTTATGCAGCGGCTCGGCGGAAGCCTTGGCACCACCGTCAACCACTTCAATAATGCCCACAAAGAGCTGAAGAAAATCGACAAAGACATCGTGAAGATTGCCGATACCACTCCTTCAGTTGACCCTGTGCTGCTCGAGCGCCCCGCCGAAGACGAATAGGAGGTTAATCGGCTGGTTGGGCAGCAGTTCGCCCAGCGGTTTCTTCGCTGAGAAGGGTGTTTAGCTCGTCTCGGCTATACAGGCGGCCGCTTACGGTTGTAAACCTTGGTAACAACCCTATTTCTCCGGTCATTGGTGATTCTACGACTGCCTCAAGCCATAATCTCCTGGGGTCGAAGGTGCCATTTCCGCCGTCTTCCACAATTCCCAGCCCTGCCACATGGGCTACTCTAGTCTGGGGAGATGCATGTGCGTCACTTGTCGTTGGCGTGGCCGCTATAGCGTAACCGTATAGAGAGGCTGCGCCGAGCCAGCCTGATGCCTGTTCTTCTAACTTTCGTCGCTTCATGTCGAGCATAAAGTTATATGCTTCAATGAGTCGTTTGCTGTACCTTCGTGTTTGATAATCAGCCCCTTCAATACGGTAGGCAGGAAAGCGCAGGGCCCTTGCAGCGTGGAAAACATTTTCGGCATCGGTGTAGTGCTCCGATTCACCTGGGTGGGCGCGGGCGATACCAAAACGGAATATTATAGGAGCTTCGCGGTGGATACGTGAGTCGAATCTGGAGTGCCCCGGTTGGTTGACCGGACGAAGGGAGCGTGAGTATGCATTGGGATTGTCGCCGTATTGTAACCACCCTATAGAAGCAAGCCTTTCGTTGTGGTCGGGCATAAATGGCGGGAGATCGTGAAGATCGAATCTACGCATATCTTGTTCTGACGGATCACCGTGTACAGGAAAAAATTTCATAGTTGCTCCAGAGCTAGTTTGTATAATAATAGTACGATTTTATATAGTTGCAAATATATTGCAATTTAGTTTTTCAGCAAGTCGATCGTCAGCGCTGCGGTCCAGGAGAAATCCACGCCGCCGGCGCGCTCACCGGTAAGCGGGTCAAAGTATTCGGCGAAGCCGCCATGGCCGACCATCTCAAGCGTACTTTCGCGCAGGGCCGCCGCGTGGTCCTTAAAGCCGTAGCGCTTCAGCCCATCGATGATAAGCCAATTGGTGTTCACCCAGGTGGGTCCCTGCCAGTAGCGTTTGGGGTGGAACCAGGTGGAGTTTATGGGTACACTCGGCACCGGATAGGCCGGCCCAAAGAGATGTTCGTTTTCAAGCAATTGCACGAGCTGTGCCGCGCGGTCCTGGCTGATGCATCCGGCGTACAGCGGCATGAGGGTGGCGATTGAGGGCTCCTTGAGCAGTTTGTGGGTGATAAAGTCACGGCTAAAGTACTGCCCGCTGTACGGATCCCACAGATCGTCAAATGCCCGTCGGGCTTCCTCGATGCTTTTCGCCAGGTTGTCGGGGATATCCTCGCGTATGCTTTCGGCGATGTGCTCCAGATGAGTGTTGGCACGGATGAGGATACTGTTGAACGTAAGATCCTCGATGGCGAACAGTGAGTGGTCGAGGATTTTGTCGATATCGTAGGCCTTGCGCCGCAGGCGCCGCTGAATGTCGAAGAGCGCCAGCGCTTCCAGTGTAGACAGGCGTTCCTTTACCGGCAGGCCGGCCTTGCGGTCGCGCCGGAACAGGCCGGCGATACCGAGGACATGGGTATATTCCAGGGCGCGGATCCAGCCGGGCAGCGAATGCTCGTGCATCTCGGCCATCCACGGTGGCGTGTTGTCCAGCCCGACCTCCCACGGGTGGATTTGTAGCGCCAGACCCTCCCCGTGCGGATCACGCTCGCGGTAGAGCCAGCTGTGATATGCCAGCAATGCCGGCCACACCATACGGTACCACTGGCGGCGCTCCGGCCACTCGAGCTTTTCGCCCACGCGCATCACGGCTTCGGCAATCATTGGCGGCTGGGTGATGCCGCTGGTTGCGATGTCTTCGGGGGCGTTGGGGTTGAGCCAGCTACGCCACAGGCTGCGGTCGGTTCTATACTGTCTTTCGCTGTTGAAGATAATATTGGGCAGCATGCCGTTGTGCCATTGCCCGCGCAGCAAGCTCAAAAGTTCCATCTTGGCCCGTTCCGCGTCCAGATGCCGCAGCCCGATTGCCGTAAAACAGCTGTCCCATAACCACTGGTGCGGGTACAGGTGCTCGGCCGGTACGGTGTAGTTTCCCTGGTCGTTTTCCTTGAGCACGGCTTTCGCTGCCGCGAGCAGATCCGTGTCTTGCATACTGGCTATTAAGTATAGCGTAAAACCGCAATCGCGTTGCTTCGTTGTTATAGCGGTAAATGGTCCTGTGCCTTCAGTGTACGTCACCGCGTTACCGCGCGGATGTGTTTTCTAGCGAAAGTTTGTGAAGCTCAGCGGAAAGTCAAAATCTTGCTGGCGTAGTAGCTGCATGGCCGCTTGCAGATCGTCTTTGCTGCCGCTCATGACACGCACAGCCTCGCCCTGGATTTGTGTTTTAACCTTCGGGAGTTTGTCACGGATGAGTTTGGTGAGCTGTTTTGTTTTGTCCTGGTCCAGACCCTGCTTGAAGGGCACATCTTTGGTGCTCCGCAGGTTGT
>DASVGU010000054.1:0-6521 GCA_036379375.1 Saccharimonadales bacterium (SeqCode) | reverse complement strand
AGATGGCGAGCGGCGAGCTGGCCAGCAAATACAACAAGCTGGAGGTGCAGCGCTTCCAGGAAGAAATCGACGCTATGAACCGCCTATACGGCGGCATAAAGGACATGAACGGCCGTCCGGGCGCGGTATTTGTCGTCGATGTGGTAAATGAGGCCAATGCGGTGAAGGAAGCCCGCAAGATGGGCGTGCCCATTGTGGCTATCGTCGACAGCAATGCCGACCCCAGCCTGGTCACACACGTGATCCCGGCTAACGACGACGCCATCAAAGCGATCCAGCTCATCACCGATTACGTCCAAGCCGCCATCGAGCAGGGCAGGGGCAAAATCAAGACTGCCGACGACAAAGACGCGGCGCCTAAAGCGCCTAAGACAGATGCAGTTAACGCTGCCGGCACTGACAGCGAAGAAGACAAGGAAAGCTGACGCTATATCCGGAGCGTAAGGGGGAGTTGAAGGCTTGCCTGCGGCTTCCGGGTGCTGAAGAGGTATAGCACAATAGTATACAAAGTATAGTAATGGGAATATAAGGAGTTATCAGGAGTTATGGCGATAGATATTGCTGAGATCAAGCGGCTGCGCGAGCTGACCGGCGTAGGAATGACCGATGCCAAAAAGGCGCTCGAGGAAACCGGAGGCGATTTCGATAAGGCGCTGCAGGAAATGCGCAAAAAGGGTTTGACCAAGGCCGAGAAGCGCGGCGAGCGCGAGGCCCGGCAAGGTGTTGTCGGCACCTACAACCATGATGGGCGTATCGGCGTACTGGTGGAAGTCAACTGCGAGACCGATTTCGTGGCGCGCAACGAGATATTTACCAATCTGGTAAAAGATCTGGCGATGCACATTGCTGCCAGCGCACCGGAATATGTGAGCGCCGAAGATGTACCGTTAGAAGCTCGCGAAGCCAAGAAGCAAGAGCTGTTGGCCGGCGATGCGCTGAAGGGCAAGCCGGCTGGCATGGCCGACAAAATCGTCGAGGGTCAGCTCAAGAAGTATTTTGCCGAGCGCTGCCTGCTGGATCAGCCATTCGTGAAAAATCCCGACCAGACCGTGGGCGAGCTGGTAAAAGAGCACAACGCACGTCTGGGTGAGAACATCGTGGTGCGGCGCTTCTCCCGCCTGGCGCTAGGCGAAGTCGCGTAGGGTCAGGATCCGCCGCTGCTTTCTCTGCTGTCTGTCGCTGCCGCGCAGTGCCGCATAAGAGCTGTAGCCAAAAAGCCCGGGATTATTTATAATTGCTGATAGATGATGGGGGAAATACTGCAATGAATCCGGGGCAAGCCGTATCAGGCGCGATAGAGAAATTTAAGGCGGCGACCGAGCACTTTGCGGTCGAGCTGAAGAAGCTCCGCACGGGGCGGGCCAGTGCCAGTATGCTCGACGGTGTAATGGTAGAGGCGTACGGTGCGCAGATGCCGCTGAATCAGGTGGCGACGGTGACGGCGCCGGAGGCGCAGCTTATCCAGATTACGCCGTTTGACCCCGGCAATTTGCAGGCGATCAGCACAGCGATCCGCAATAATCAGAGCCTGGGACTGAATCCGGCCGACGACGGCCGCATCGTACGCGTGCCGATTCCGCCGCTGAATGAGGAGCGCCGTCGCGAGATCGTGAAGCAGTTGAGCGGCAAGCAAGAAGACGCCATGATTGCCCTGCGCAATATCCGGCGCGATGCTATCGATGCGATTGATCAAGCCAAAAAAGACAAAAACGTCGGCGAGGACGAGGCCAAGCGGCTGAGTAACGAGGTGGAATACGAGCGGGGTATTGCCAAGGCGGAAATCGAGCGCCTGAGCATGGCCAAAGAACACGAGATTATGACACTGTGACGCACACTTTCGATGGTTTGTATGCGGGCCGCGAGGCGCGTAGTTGTGGGGCGGGCTTCCCGGGTGCCGGCAAGGCGGCCAGCTGATGGCTGGCACTACATTGGGCGCGTTTGCCCCTTATAAGGAGCGGATCGATGCGGCGCTCGATGCGTTTTTCCGGTCGGCGGCAACGTCGCTGGGGGTGAGCTTGTCCGATCACTCCCGCCAGGCACTTGCGTATCTGGAGCAGTTCAGTGCCCGGCCGGGTAAGCGGATACGCGGCTCACTGGCCAGCCTTGCCTACGATACAGCCGCGGGCACGCACTACGCCGAAGTCGGGCTGCAGCTGGGGGTGGTACTGGAGCTGATGCAGGACTATCTGCTCATCATCGACGACGTGATGGATAAGTCGGCGCTGCGGCGCGGTGAGCCGACACTGCACGTGCTGTATGGCGCCGAGGCCAAAGGGTACGGCGGTGCTCACGAAGCCAATATGCTGGCGGTAAACGTCGGTGAGCTGGCGCAACATCTGGCAAACTTGCTGCTGGCGCGCTTGGATGTACTGCCGGAGCGGTTGCGCCAGGCGCTGCATATCATGCACACGAACATTATCGCAACCGGATTCGGCCAGCTTGACGATCTGTACCAGCAGCCCGGCCGCGTGGTGAGCGAGGACGATATTATCCGCAAATATCAGCTCAAAAGCAGCCGGTATACCTTTATAAACCCGCTGCAGCTCGGGTTTGTGCTGGCCGGCGAGGCAAGCGAAGCCACGCTGGCAGCAGCGTTGGATTTTGGCCAACCGGCTGGGATCGCATTCCAACTGCATGATGACTACCTGGGGATTTTTGGCACCGTCAAAGTGCTGGGCAAACCGAACCTGGATGACGTTCGCGAGGGGAAATTTACCCTCCTGATGCACTACGCCCTGCGTCATGCCGAGTCGCGCGAAAAACAGCGGTTGCAAGCGATCCTGGGCAATCCGCGCGCGACGGGCGAGGACCTTGCTGCGGTGCAGGCTATACTGGCCAGTTGCGGCGCTAAGGACTATAATGCTCAGCAAGCACGGACTTACGCTGATAAAGCGAAGCGACAGCTTGGCCGCGGCCCATTGGGCGGCACACTCCAAAACGTGTTACAAGATTTAGTTGAGTATTCTATAACCAGACAACAATGAATAAAACCGTAGTAGCAGCACGTGTTCCGAGCCACCTTGGCATAATTGTGGACGGCAATCGTCGCTGGGCCAGGGAGCACGGGCTCTCCATTGCCGAGGGGCATCGACAGGGGTACCTCAACCTTCGGGCCATTTCCGAGGCGGCCTTTACCGAAGGCGTGGAGTATGTCTCGGCCTATGTGTTTTCGACCGAGAACTGGAATCGCAGCGCCGAAGAGGTGCGCGATCTCATGCGGTTGCTGCTGTGGGTGGTGCGCCACGAAGTTGAGAATTTGAGCAAGCACGGTATCCGGCTGCGGGCCGTTGGCAATAAAGTGCGCCTGGGCAAGGCACTGGTACGATCCATCCACGAGGCCGAGGAAGAGACCAAATACAATACGCGTGGTACGTTACTGCTGTGCCTGGATTACGGCGGACAGCAGGAGATTGTCGAGGCCATGAAGCGGATTGTCGCCGATGGCACTCCGGCAGATGAGATTACCCCGGAGCTTATCGGCAGCCACTTGTACGCGCCGGATGTTCCACCGGTGGATCTCATCATCCGCACGTCGGGTGAGCAACGGTTGAGCAATTTTCAGCTATGGAACAGCGCGTACAGCGAGCTGATGTTTACCGACACCTATTGGCCCGATTTCAGCAAGGAAGAGCTGCACGACATGCTCGTGGCGTATTCAGAACGCAACCGCCGCTTCGGCAAATAGTGAACCTTTTGACTGGCACAAGAAGGGTTGAAAGGCTTCTTTTCCTGTTTTTGGCGGCCCAAAAGGACAAGAAGGAGTGGCTTGGATCAAAGCAAAAAATGCATATTTTGCCGGTATAAAAGAACAAAAGGACGCTGGTGATTCACCCTATTCTCAGATTGGCGTTGGTATACTTTGACTGCTTGTAAGGAGCGTGATATGCCCGGTCGCAGGTAGCCCAAGCTCCTAAAATCATAGGACTGCCCGGCGAGACGCTATATAATTGTATAGATATGTCGACGTTACTGTTTATTTTGGGGTTGGTGCTGTTTATCGGCCTGGTCGTAGTGCACGAGTGGGGGCACTTTATGGCGGCGCGGCGCGGCGGTGTCGAGATAGAAGAGTTCGGCATCTTTTTCCCGCCGCGTTTGTATAAGCATCGCACCAGAGCCGGCTGGCTGTTTACCATCAACCTGCTGCCGCTGGGCGGCTTTGTGAAGCTCAAGGGTGAACACGACACCGATATCGGCAGAGGAAGCTACGGCGCTGCCAGCCTGGCGGTGAAGTCGAGGATTATGGCAGCCGGAGTATTTATGAATCTGGTGGCAGCGTTTGTGCTGTTTATGATTTTGGCATGGATAGGGATGCCGCACATGGTTCCCAATCAGTTTACGGTTGCCAGCGATACCACGTATGTGCATCGGGCCACCTATCACACCGTGGCCGGCCAAGTAGAGCCGGGATCGCCGGCAGCCCACGTCGGGCTTCGTAGCGGTGATGCTATCCTGGCGATCGGCCCGAGCGGCCATCTCACGAATCTAGCGGTGAACGCGGGACCGGCAGAACTTACCGACTTAACGAATCGCTATGCCGGGAAGACGATTGAGCTGAAGTACGAGCACAGCGGCGAGCAGCTGCAGAAAGCGGTGACGCTTCGCTCCAATGCCGATGTTGCGGCGGCGGCGAAGCAAGGCAAGGACATAGGGCACTTGGGTGTAGCGGTCTATCCGACGCAGGATGGGCTGACGGTGGCGCGGTCGACGTGGTCGGCGCCGATCGTTGCCGGAGGCACGATGGGCCAGCTGACCGGCCTCACTTTCGAGGGGCTGGGCAAGGCGGTTGCAGGGCTTGGCAGTACGCTGGCCGGAGCAGTCACAGGCAACCACGCCGCGCGCGAGAACGGCCAAACGACGGCATCGGGCCAGGTAACGGGGCCGATTGGCATATATTTTGTCTTTAAATACGGCGCGACGCTGGGCTTTAACTTCATACTCATGGTGGTGGCACTGCTGTCGCTGGCGCTTGCTGTGATGAATATATTGCCGATCCCGGCGCTGGACGGCGGCCGGCTGTGGATTACGCTTGCTACCCGGGCGTTTGGGCGGCCGCTGAGTGCCCGGCTGGAGGAGCGAATTACTGCGACCGGTTTCGCGGTGCTTATAGCGATAATTATTGCGGTTTCGGTGGTAGACGTAAAACGGTTCCTGTAAAGTTGACAGTAGAGAGGCGGAAGAGTGGCAGACGCTAGAGATGTGAGCACACAACGTGCAGATATTCGAGAATCCGGCGTTGCACCGGTAGCTGCACCGGGTGGGAGCACGGGCCAGCCCGGGCTCAACGGGGCGGGTAACTCTGCAGGCAATGGTGCAGGCGAGCGCAAGGCGTTTGAGTTTATCAACCCGTGGGCAGCAGTAATTGTCGTGGTGGTGGTGTTCCTGGCGGCAACCGTCATTGCCCAGGTGCTGGTTTCCGTATATCCGGCGCTGCACCACTGGAGCGACGCGCGGGCAAATAGCTGGCTCGGGCGGTCACTGTGGGCACAATTTATCTATACACTGATCGCGTACGCACTTTTGCTGGCCGGTATCGTGGGCGTGCTTCGGCTCAGGAAGATCCCGTTGCGGGCCATAGGCATCAAGCGCCCGCGCTGGCGCGACCTGGGCTATGCCCTGGGCGCACTGCCGCTCTACTACCTCGCGTATATCATCCTGGTGGTGGTCGTTTCCCATATCGTCCCTGAGCTGAATGTCAACCAGCAGCAGCAGATCGGCTTTGGCGGGGCGCATGGCTTCGGTCCGCTGGCGCTTACATTCTTAAGCTTGGTGGTCATCCCGCCTATCGTTGAGGAGATTACCATGCGCGGATTCCTGTTTACTAATTTGCGCGCCAAGGCCGGGCTCGTAACCGCAGTTATTATCACCAGCGTACTGTTTGCTATCGGTCACCTGCAATTCGGCAGCGGTGCGCCGCTGCTGTGGATTGCCGCCATCGACACTTTCACGCTGTCGCTGTTCCTTATATATGTGCGCGTCAAGACCGATAGCCTGTGGGCGTCCATCTGCCTGCATGCGCTTAAAAACCTGGTGGCATTCGTGAGCCTATTCATTTTCCACCTCAGCTAGGGTACAATAGCGCCATGAGCCTGAGTTTGCGAGTGGTCTATGTGTTCCCGGCCGAGCGGCCGATTATTCCGATTGCCTAAAGTATCCGTATAGTACTGTTCAACTCAACAAGGAACCACCACCATGAAACTTAGCCAACTTTTTACCAAAACCAGCAAGACCGTCCCCGCCGACGAGACGGCCAAGAACGCCCAGCTGCTTATCCAGGCCGGCTTCGTGCACAAAGAGATGGCGGGCGTGTACACCTTCCTGCCGCTGGGTCTGCGCGTGCTCGAGAATATTTGCACGATTATCCGTGAAGAAATGGACGCCATCGGCGGGCAGGAGCTCAAGCTTACCTCGTTGCAGGACGCCGAAATCTGGAAGGCAACCGGTCGCTGGAGCGATGACGTCGTCGATATCTGGTTCAAAACCAGACTCAAAAATAATACCGAGCTGGGTCTTGGCCCGACGCA
>DASVGU010000053.1:0-18115 GCA_036379375.1 Saccharimonadales bacterium (SeqCode) | reverse complement strand
TGAACGGCGAGCACCAGCAGCGCGAACACAATAAAGCCGAGCAGCTCCCACACCGAGCCGTTGGTGAAGCGGTCGATATTGGCGATGTTGCTGCAATCACGGCACTGCACGATGTAGCCGTTGCCGTGGTTGGCGCCCAGCTGCAGCGGCACAAACACGCAAACCGCCAACGTCAGAAAGGTGTTGATGCTAAGCAGCAGCAAAACCAGACGATCATGCAGATATCGCGTAAAGTTACTCATAAACTACCTGCAGTCTATTGTACCATCTCACGTACACCGCCCACCGGGCCAGGAATGCTTTATTGCATTTTTATACGCCAGTACCTATTATTGTGACAACATCTAAGAAAACAGACATGGAAGAAGAAAATCCTCAGCAATCTGATACCACACCTGCCAATAGCCCGCCGGTGTCACCGGTGCAGTTGCCTCATGAGCAGCCGATAGCAGTAATCCAACCTCAGTCACAGACCGCCCAAGCCCCGCAACTCCAGTCGCCTCAGGTCCTACAACCTGCTCAACCTGCGGTCAGCAGTGGCTACAACACCGATGGAACCTCTGTGCAACCATCTATATACCCGCAGCCCGCTGCGGCAGGTTTTGATAGCCGCATGCACATTGACGGCCAGCCGGTCGCCCACTCGGCCCCTGGCCAGCAACTACAGCGAAAACGCCGTTTACCCTGGGTAAAAATCACCATAGGATCCCTGCTGGTCATAATACTGGCGACAGCAGGCACTATTTTGGCAACAAATCAAAATGTCCGCGCTACAGTCTTCAGGCAAAAGTATATGAGCTATGCCTATCCGATATGCAAGACGCACACCTGTAGCATACAGTTTTATAAAGGCTCCAAGATAGCTTCCTATGCTCCCTGGACACCGCCAGGCGAACCACCGGAAGCGGCACATATGAGCCTAATTTCACCGGTCATAGACGGGAAGACCTTTGTAGCAATGGATATAGATGCATTCCCTATCGCAATTGCAAATACGAAACCCGGCCAACAGTTCCTAACTCCGCTCAAAGATTGCTCTGGATCAGGCTTAATCGCCGGGTTTAGCGATTATTTACCAAATCTGGGCACAACTGCCAACGTGTGCGGCGTCTCTGATGGCAATGGTCCGGTGCTCGGCTATGTCACTGCTTTTACGAGCCAGAAGACTGGCTCATTTTTCACCGTGACAATCAGTGAGAATTTCTCGATCAACTCACAAGGGCACCTGTCCCCTGTTTTTAACCTCACCGACCACCAAGGAGAGATAGAGAGCATCCTCGCCTCACTCGACATAAAAGGATAAATAGCAACGCAGTCGCCTAAGATTTGGTGCGGGTGGGGGGAGTCGAACCCCCGTCTCGACCTTGGGAAGGTCACATAATGGCCGTTATACGACACCCGCTCAAAATGGAGCCGATGCGGGGATTCGAACCCCGGACCCCCACTTTACGAAAGTGGTGCTCTAGCCAGCTGAGCTACATCGGCACGGACCAAAATCAGAGGTATTATACCAGATCTTCCCCCTGTTTGGGGTTCTGAATGCCGATAGCGGAAACAATGCCGCCCAGCAGTAACAGCGCTGCTACCACGACAAGCGTGCGGTGGAACCCGGCAATAGCAATCTTCTCGCCAACCATGAGGCCGATGAGCGCCACCCCGATGAGCCCGGCAATGCGAGCTACCGCGTTGTTCACCGCACTGGCAATTCCAGCGTGCTTGGGCTCCACGCAGCCCAAAATCGCCGCAGTGAGCGGCGCCACCGTCATACTCAGGCCAACACCAAACAACACAACACCCGGGAACAGGTCCGCGAGATACCGGACATGCGGCTGCACACGCAACATAAGGAGAAACCCAAGCGCAGCCACCACCGGACCAAGCGTCATAAACCAGCGCGGGCCGTACCGCCCGGCAAGCGACCCAAACCGGCCCGACAACGCAAACATCAGCACGGACGTCGGCAGCATAGCCAAGGCCGCCTGCAGCGCGCTGTACCCGCCCACCTGCTGCAACGTAACCACAATAATAAACGACGAGATACTCAGTCCGGCGTAAATCATCGCCGTAGCAATATTCCCCCAGGAGAAATTTCGCCGCCTAAATAAGCTGAGGGTGAGCACCGGCGCGGGGGTATGTCTCTCCCACCACAAAAACGCGCCCAGCAACACAGCGCCCACTCCTAGCGGCACGCCGGTGCGGGCAGCCATCCATCCATAAGACGGCTGCTCGATAAACCCAAATACCAGGCCGGCAAGCCCCAAGGCACAAAGTATCACACCAGGCCAATCGATATGCGGCTTCGCGGGCACGGCTTCAGCAAGCGCGAGCCTACGCAGCAATACCAGGGTAACGGCAATCGGGATGACGTTCACGATAAATATCAGGCGCCAGCCAGCGGCAGCAATGAGCACCCCGCCCAAAATCGGGCCAAGTATCGAAGACATACTGAACCACGCCGTCCAAATACCGATAGCCTTGCTCTGAGCCGGGCCAGAAAACGCCGAGATGATAATCGCCAGCGAGCTAGGCACCAGCAGCGCACCGGCAACGCCCTGGAATATCCGAGCGGACACCAGGAATGCGCCATTCGGCGCAACTGCGCACAGCAGCGACGCTATGCCAAACCACCACAGGCCTATCTGCAGTATGCGTTTGCGACCAAATACGTCGGACAGCGATCCGGCCACCAGTATCAGCGCCCCGAGCGTCAGCAAATATCCATCGACCGTCCATTGCTGTACCGTCAAGCCACCGCCAAGACTCCGACTTATAGCAGGCAGCGCGATATTCACGATAAATCCGTCAATGGCCCCCACAAACGACGCCAGAATACTCACTACCAGCACGAGTCTTTGTTGTTTGGACATAGCACTAGTATATAAGAATATGAGAACCGTTGCTTTTTGCAGCTTTCCCTGATAAACTTACCCCTGTTACTTTAGTCTGGCAGCTAAAGATCAGTTTCACAAACCAAGGAGCGGAGTCGACTGTTTGTGAAACTGGAAGGAGGCACGGCGGCGAGCTAGCAGGACGACTGAGCGAAACTTGTTTTGGCTCGTCGGCCGGCTAGCTTCTCTAGCCGATGCCGACGCGGGCTCGTAGTGAAGAGGCCTATCACGTCTCCCTGTCACGGAGAAGATCGCCGGTTCGAATCCGGTCGAGCCCGCCAATGAAAGCGCCCCAGCTCATCTGGGGTGTTTTCATTGGCCAGTTCAGGCGAACTCAAAACGGCGATCAGCGAACGAATGTGAGCGTAGATTGCCGGTTCGATGACAAGCCCCACGCGCATCCGTCAGCTGACGGAGAGCATGGGGCGCAGACAGTAGCGTAAGCGTTCATCCGGTCGAGCCCGCCAGAAATGAAAGAGTCATCCGAAAGGATGGCTGTTTTATTTCTGGGCAAGCTTGCTTGCGATACGAATCGCTTGAAGAGTCGGTTCAGTGGAGCGAGGACACGCGCAGATGCTTGCATCGAGCATGCCGCAGCGGAAAAGGCCAAAGGCCGCTATCCGGCCTAAAGGGTACAAATCCTTAAAGTTTCGGTCTGGCACCAGAGTGGACTATATACCATTTTTATTGTAAAATATTGCTCATGAAAACAGTCCTGGCGCTCACTGGGCCCAGCGGGTCCGGCAAAAGCACGCTCGCCGCCCGCCTGAGCGAAGTGTACGGTTTCGATGCCATCGAAGGAAGCAACGTTATCAGTCAGCACGCCCGGCTGCGCGGCAGCCCTGCCCCGTCTACTCGGGAACAGTACGAAGATTTCTTCCGCGCCGAGCAGCACCGCGCCGGCATGGCTTGGATTGCAGGCGAACTCCTGCGCCGTACCAGCAACCGCCTGGCATACGCCGGGCTACGGAGCAAGTACGATTTCGCGCGCATCCACTCTGCGGGCGGATTCATTATTGCGCTTGATTGCGACCCGAAAACTTGCCTAGCGCGGTCTGACCCGTCAGACCCCAAGAACCCCACCACTACTGAGGAATACGAACGCCACGCCCAACTGCAAAACAGCCCGGATGAATACGGCTCGCACCTCGACTGGGTAATAGCTCACGCCGACCGCCACATTGATACATCACTGGCTATACCAGAGGTAAACGCACAATTGGACACTATCGTGGGCGAGCTCCTGGTATGATAATGCCAATAACAGCGCTAAAGAGGAACGAAGACGTAATAAACGACGATCAGGGGTTATTGGTACGTCAAGTTGGTTTAGGAACGTTTGACCAGTCGCAGGCTCTGGTTACATTTCCTCGCGAACAATAGAAACAGCCCGAGGATCAGCCGGAGCATACATTGCGGAATCGTACCCTTTGTGGTATTATATAACCATGACGCAGCCTGAATTTAGTAAACCACTATCGGAAAACATCCTCGGACCGGTTTCGGAAAAATACATGCCTACGCCGGGCCATATACTGACCGATGTGCCGGTCGACAAGCACTACGCGACCTGGGGCTACACCATTGCCTACGAGACCGACGAGCACGGGCAAAATGTGCCGGAGGGTGGCAATACTGCCATATTCCGGATCGCACCCAGAGGCCCGACAGAACCTGTTTACGTGACCAAACCCGATCCCAAAGCGACCTTTACGGTAAATGTGCTCGAGGGCGAAGGCCTATTTATCCGGGCCACCAAAGACGGACAGGTAGAGGAAACTCCCCTTAAAAAGGGTGGTACAGTGGTAGTGCGTCCCGGCGATTTATACAGTTATAAAAATTTGAGCGACTCGGGTGATCTTGTGCTTCACGACGAAGCGCTACCGGCGTTCCAGACCGGAGACGACGTGGAAGTCACTCAGTCTGTTGTTCCGAACGAGCCACCCCACCCCAGAGATGGCTACCTGATCTGCAACGCCAGAACCAGCGATGGTGGGACACGGCTTATCGAAGAACCGACAGCATTCGCTGACGCCATGGCCCGGGCGATGAGTAACGTTCCCGACTAACCAATCTGTCGCGGAGTTACATTTGATACTGTTGCCCGCTGAGGTTATTGCTATAATTAAACGAATTACACAACGGAGGGTTTATAGGTATGAACGATTCAATATTGGTTGTGACCACGAACGATGTACCAGGGTATGAGGTAGTGGAAGTGTACGGCGAAGTGTTTGGGTTGATCACGCGCAGCCGGAACGTTGTTAGCAACATCGGCGCCAGCCTAAAATCTATCATCGGCGGCGAGATTGGGGCGTATACCAAGCTGCTGACCGACAGCCGGATTGAGGCGGTGGAGCGCATGAAGCAGGCTGCCGCTGAGAAAGGCGCGAACGCTGTGCTGATGATGCGCTTCGACACCGGGGACATCGGAACATCTATGAACGAAGTCGCGGCCTACGGCACCGCGGTGAAAATCCGGCCAAAACGGTAATAATCGATGAAAAAACCGGACAAAAACAGGTTCCAGACGCACATCCGCGAGCCGCGCTGGCAGCAGATTGTAAGCGTGCTGGTAGTGCTGGGAATCATCGCCCTGTGGATTTGGGGCGCTACCCGACATTAGAACCTCTACAAGGCCAAAGTCGCGGCCGGACAAGCGTGAGCCTGCCCGCGCGGAATGCACTACTCGGCGTGAGGGTATGGCTGCCCTTCCGAGATAGCACTCCCGTAGCAGATGGCGAGCAGCTAGCTCTGTATAAACTGGTGCGGCTTCTCGGACTTCTGGAGCGGCTGTATGTACGCGCTAATGGGTTTGAAATCGAACACGATGTGCGCGGCGTTGACCTTGCCATCGCTTATCGAGGTAACCTTGTCTATCTCCAGGGAGTAACCGGTGTTGATAATGCCCGATGTCTGGCCAGGCTGCAGCTGGAAGAGCGCCCCAACCACCTGCGGAGCAATGTCGCTATTACTGCGATCGATGGCGAAGCCATAGTTGCCGTCGTTGCCTTTGGTGGTGGTGTCGTCGGAGTCTTGCGCGGCGAGCGTAGCAAAACTGGCGCCGTTTTGCAGCTGGCTCAGAGCGCTGTTAGCACGCGCCCAGGCACCGGTATCGAGCTTGCTCACCACAGCCTGTGTCAGCAGTTGCATCTTTAGCTCACGCTTGAAGTCGGCCTGGGTCCAGCCCCAAAACTCGCTCAACACTTCATCGAACACTTGGTTGCTGCTGCCCAGCCGGTTTTGCTGGCGCACCAGGCTTACTTCGTTGTCTACCGCCTGGTCGCTCACACTCACGTGGTATTTGGCAGCAAGCTGCTTTACATAGGCATCCTGCACCACTTGGGCCATGGCCTGCTGGCGCAGCTGGGCAAGGTGCCGCTTGCCCGCCGCGGTGGAGAAATTCTCCTGCTGCTGGCTGACGTAGTAGTGCATCGTGTGGCGCAGTTCAAACAGGTAGCTTTCGTAACTCACCCACGATGAGCCGACGCGCGCCGCCGGGAACGGAATCACCTTGGACACGGTATAAATAAAGGTCGAGCTCGACTGCAGTTTGTACACGGCAATACCGCAATATGCGAAGAACACGACGACAGCCAGGATAAGCAGCCCCACTGTGATGCTGACCACGCGGCGCTTGCTGTGGCTGAGCGGATAGATATATTTGCGCGCGCTGCTCAACACCTCCTCACGGTGTTCGGCGACGGTTTCGTTGGTGATACGCGGCAGGTTTTGGATAGCCTCTACCAGCCGGTTGTCCACTTCATCGCCCTTGCCCCGCCGCAGCGGGTTTTTGGGCAGCTTGATACGCTTGAGGCGCTTAGGCAGCCGGGGCCGGAGGGCCCTTCGCAAATTGGATCTATGTTGCTTCTTCGTCATCATTATCATCGGGAATCGCTTGCGCTCCGGCAGGCATGCGGGGCTGGGTAGTAATACCCTGCTCACGCAGGATTTGCATAATCTTCTTCTGGATCTTTGCCGGGTGATGCACGTCGTGGATCACCAAATCCCCCACAAATGTCTGCAGTATCATTGTACCAAATCCCAGCAGCGTTTCCTGCAGGCCGGAAATCTCATAATTTACCATCTGTATCTGGGTAAGACCCATATCAACCACGCTGCGATGGAACAGCCCCTTTTGCGTAATCTGGATGAGCCGCTGGTCGGTCACCACAAACACGCTGAAGTGCCAGCTGATCCACGATGGGATAAATACGAGAATACCCAGCAGTATGCCGCCGCCCAGGCCGCCAAAGAAGTAGCCAAAGCCCAGATTGGGATTAACAGCCGCCGGTAAAATACCCACCAACGGCCCCAGCATGCCAAATACCAGCCCTTTGCGCATCACGATGGGGTGCTTGTGGAACACCAGCAGTACCGTTTCGTCGTCGAACTGATCGTCAAAGTATTTTGGAGGCACATCTATTTCGGCAGCGGCAGCCATATGCGTATTGTAACAGACGGGGAGCCCCTGGGCCGAGAGAATCCGGCCTGGGGTAACGCAAGACTCTGCACGCGCAGGCGGAGCTTTTCCTTAGAAACCCCTACCTTTGGTATCCCCGCCGCGACATCGGGCACGCCGTGCCCTCCTCCCTGCGGTACTCAGGATAACTATGCAAGACATACTTATCCCTCCGTTCCTCGTCCGCCGAACGCAGGTCTGATCAAACACACCATTCATGGTATCCCCGAACGGATTCGAACCGCCATCTGCTCCTTAGGACGGAGTTATTCTATCCATTGAACTACGGGGACTTCGTCGGAGCGTACGCCGCTGTCTCGTTTTGCTACACAAAGCGTAACAAAACTTCGACCTTCGGCTACGTCCCTCCTCCTAGTTTAGCAAACAGCTAAAGGCTTGGTTTGCTAAACTAAATAAAAGTCAAAGACATAGGGAGACGCTTCCCTGCCGCGCACTAGCTCTTCTTGGGCTGGGTGAACTTCTCGTGGACCGCCTCGTAGTCGTAAAGTTCACCATCGGCAAACCAGTGGGTAATCTCCTGGGCAGCCTCATTTTGGTCGGCTGAGGCATGGATGATATTGCTCACGCTTTTGCCGCTGGCATTAGCCTGGCTATAGCTCACATGCGCGTAATCGCCACGAATGGTGCCCGGCAGCGCGCTTTTGGGCTCCGTAGCGCCTACCATCTTGCGCACGGTCTCCACGGCATCAACCCCCTCAAGCACCATTGCAATCACCGGTCCTTGCTGCATGTTGCGCAGCTGGCTCTCGAATATTTCCTCGCCCTTGCGCGTCTTGAGCGTCCCGATGCCCTCGTAATGCTGGTAATAGTGGTCGTAATCGGGCTGCAGCATCTTGGCACCGACGATTTTGAACCCGGCGCGCTCAAACCTGGTCAGCACTTCGCCTACGATACCGCGCTGTACCGAATCGGGCTTGAAAATAATAAGTGTTCGTTCCATGAGATTCCTTATTGTTACGGCTTGTTATTTTGGGCTATTGTAGCAAAAACAGAGGTAAAACTCAACTGCACGGCAGTATGCATGACTGCCTTAAAGCGTGCATGGCACGTCGCACAATGTTGGGGTAGGCTGCTATACTAGAGCTTATGCTTTTCTCTAAAGCCAAAACCGATTTCCTGGAATATCTCGAGATCGAGCAAAACCGCTCGCAGCGCACAATTGCGAACTATGACCACTACCTCACCCGCCTCATCGATTTTGCCGGTGACATATCGGTGAGCGATATCGATGCCGAGCTGGTGCGCAAATGGCGGCTGTGGCTCAACCGCCTCGGCACGCTCACGAGCGATGAGCTGCAAAAAAATACCCTCAACTACCACCTCATCGCGCTGCGCAGTTTTCTCAAATTTTGCGCCAAGCGCAACGTGGCCGCGCTGCCCGCCGACAAAATCGAATTGGCCCGTTCCGTGCGTAAGCAGGTGACGTTCCTAAACGAAGAAGAATTGAACAGATTATTTATTCAGCCGGACAGTAACACCTTACAAGGTCTGCGAGATAGGGCAATTTTGGAGCTGCTTTTTAGCTCAGGACTGCGTGTGAGCGAGCTTACCGGACTGGACCGCGACCATCTAAACCTCAAACGCCGCGAGTTTATGGTACGCGGCAAAGGCCAGAAGGACCGCCCGATATTTATCAGCACCGAGGCCGCCTCGTGGATCCAGCGCTACCTCAACGTGCGCCAGGACAATACACGGCCGCTCTTTATCCGCTACAGCGGAACCAAGCAGGTTAATCTGTCGGGCAACTTTCACCGCCTGACCCAGCGCAGCGTGCAGCGGCTGGTAAGCCGCTATGCCCTGCTGGCCGGCATCACCAAGCACGTGAGCCCGCACACGCTGCGGCACAGCTTTGCAACTGATCTGCTGATGAACGGAGCGGACTTGCGCAGTGTACAGGCTATGCTCGGCCACAGCAACATCGCCACCACGCAAATTTACACGCACGTAACCGACCCGCACCTCAAAGCAGTGCACGAGCAGTTCCACAGCAAAAAAGTGGGCTAAACCAGTACATACCGCAAAGCTACCCCAGTGATTACGCAGCTTTTGTGCTTTTTGTGCAACCCACAGCAATAAAAAAGGTCCCGGCTGTTGCCCTCTCAGGACCAGGAACCCTTGTTTACAATACGTCCCTAGGAAAACTTACGAATCACACAGCGGAGCGGTACCGCTGGTGAGGTTATTGAGCCCCGGATCTGCGGTGCCAGTGCCGCCATTCGTAACTGGTGTAATGTTAAACCGCTTGCACACGGGGCTGCCGCTGGATATCGCGTTAATAGCGTCAAACGGCGAGGGAAAGTTAGGTGGTATGCGCACCTGGATGCGCTGTACCTCGTCCTGCGCCCGGCCGGTGGCATCAATGGTGTACTGCGCACCATTGAACGTGACATTACTGCCAGTATTGCTTATTACCACATTGCCCAAGCTTTCATATATATCGGAAATCCGCACATAGTAACCGGACGAAAAGCTTCCGCTACTGGACGAGCCGGGCGCCGCGACGGTCGCTGTGCAAGTCTGGCTGGAACTATCGCACTTCACCCGGCCAATAATCGCCTGGCCTACAGTGGGCTTAAAAGCATTGGCGCTATATGCACTAGGCGGACCGGCCACCAGGCCGTTACTCGCGCCGGGCATAAGGTAGAGCGTCGCCGTATGCTGAGTCAAATCCTGTGCGACAGCGGCACTAGAACCACCAGGGTTAGAGCCATCAAATATGTCAATCCGCAGCATGCCGTACGGGCACTCCCCGGTCCAGGTGTTCACCGGGGGAAAACTACTGCCGCTAGAACCACCGGGGCACTTACTGGCATCCGCAGGCGCACTACCCGTAACGGAACCCGTTAGCTGCCAACTAAACTTCAACATCGCAGGCCCGGAAAGGTTAATAGGATATATGCCCGTTCCCCCCAGGGGTAAGTTTTCGACTATATTCTGGCTTATAGGGCTCGCCGTCAGGCAAGTGTACGCAACATTGTCCGAGCTGGAGATAACCCCGGTAAGCTTCGGAGTAACGTTGTTCATAAACTCGGTACAATCAATGCCGTAATGGGCATTAGATTTAAAATCACCCGGTAATGCAGCCGGGTCGTTGTAGATGATGTTCGCCGCCTGGTTTACCCCCGTCTCGGCCGCGTAATACGCCTGGGTGCTCAGCTGGCGGTCCAGCGCCTCGCGGCTGTTGCGCCGCGTCACGGTGGCAAAGCCCACCACGATAAGCGTAATGACTATCATCATAATCATGGTAACGATGATAGAAGCCATGCCCGCCTGGCCTAAACCGTTATATGTTTTAGTCTTATGGATGGTGCCGCTCATGTTTATACGCCTATTGTACTCCAAACGAGCCCCTGTTTAATTCAGCCGCCGGCTTACCGTCGTGCTTAAGTTTACCACCGAGCAGAATTGGTCCCCCGTATCGGTTTTGCAAAGAATGTCCGGCCCCCACACGCTGTCAGTCAACGCATACGGCGTGCCGCCGGGCGAACAGAGGTGCGTGCTATTAGCCGAAGCATCACACAGCAGGTCGCTGTCCCCGTACGCCACCGACAGCTGGACGGTCCAAAGATTAGAACTGGAGGCTACCTGGGAGACCGTCAGATATACCAGCCGCATGTTATTCTGCAGCAGCTCCGTACCGCTGCCGACTGCAGCGGGAGTACAGGTCGAGGAGACCCCGGTGTGATCTATCAAAGCTTTGGTGGTATTGCCGGAGTTCGGCGTCACGGTGGGACTTACCACTATCTTCCCCCCCATATAACCAAACGCTTGGTTACCTGCACACACCAGGCCAGCAGTATGAACCCCATTTGCAGCAGACGTAATAGGGCCGCTGCTATACTCTATCGCCTGGGTGATATCATCGAGCGCTGTCCTGGCAACCGTCTGCGTTGTGGAGCTGTTGATTCCCTTAAAATAATCGCTCGTAAAGTGCATCACCCCGTACGTTATAACCATAAGGATAACGGTAAATACCAGCGTGGCTATCATTATCTCCACGATGGTAAAGCCGGCCTGCTTGTTTTTCTGCTTCGGCTGGTGTGTGAGAGTATGATAGCTCATTAGCCCGAGATCTCCGGCCCGTAAAACAGGCTCACATTCGCTTGGCCGCCCAGGAGGCTGTCCCAGCTGGCAGATACCTTATAAATCCCCGATGTCGCACCGGGCGAGATAACCACGTGGAAATCGGGCTCCGCCCCGTTCGAATCGGCCGTGCCGTCGGCATTAAAATAGCAATGACTGGCCGTGTCGGTCTGCGGCGTACCGGTGGCGTCATAGCAGCCGGCACTGGTAAAATCCGACAAATTTTGCGCATTGGCATCGCTGCGCAGCTGTTCTATCTGCGACTGCACCAGCTGCAGCGCCTGCGTGTGCTCCTGGGTGTCCTGGATATTATTCATGCTGCGGTTGGCAATTGCATATGAGCCAACCAGGACGAGGCTCACTATCGCCGTACAAACCAATACCTCTACAATGGTATCGCCGCGCTGCTCTCGGTGAGAGAATCCGCTCATTGACATATCGTGTTCCCGTCTATGAAGGTAAATGATACGTGCAGCCCCGGGTTAATGCGGAACAGTGCCGATTGGTTGGTGGTGCCGCTGGCGATGCAAAACGATACGACACGGTTCAAAGGGTACGGCTGGGTCTGGCTCCCCACCTGGCTCTGCGCAATGTCGTCCACGATATCCCCCATACTACTCACCGCACCGGGCCAAATACGAAATCCGTAGAAGCCAAATTGGGAGGTGCCCGAGTTGCCGTTGGATGCGGACTGATATGTCGTCACACCACTGGAATCTGTCACTGCTGTACCCACAGCGCTCAAGAAGCCCAGCGCGAACTCGTTTGGGTAATAGCCCGGGTTTGTCGGGTTATACGCGTCCCCCCACACGAAGGTCATACCACTTTCCAGCGGGTAGGTAGTAGCATCATTGGGCGCAGACCTGTTCGTGGATGTCCCCGGGGCAACCGGCACCGGGCGGGCTTGCTGCAATGTTGCGACGGGTTGATTACCATACAATCGGTTGCCGGCAATCGGGAACACAGTAAATGCGTCGCTACCGCCGCCACTGTTCCCCGGGCCAAAGTACAGGACCTTACCCAGGAAAATGCAGTCACCGTTGCTTCCCTGAGCGCTCGCGGTGCCCGTGATAGTTGGAGCGGTCCCGTCGTAGTGGCTCGTACACTTGAAGTTCTGCTGGCCGTTGCTCTGCGTCGGGAAATAGCCGCTTTCCGTGCCATTTATAATCTGTTGGATTTGCTGCTGCAGCTCGTTGACGCCCACCTGGAACTCGGTGCGATTCTGCTTGCCGTTCACGTACAATAGGGCGCTGGCCACCAGCAGGCCCGTCACCGCCAGCACGATCATCGTCTCCACTATCGTAAAGCCGGCTGCTACAAAGTGGGCACGAGGGCCGCGCTCACCCCTGCCCACGCGATGTGACACCGTAAAATGCTTCCGCGATACGCGGGCTTGGGGGGAGATGCTGCCACCCTGTTTCATGAGCTTAAGTATATAGCTTCACGCCAGGCAAGCTAACGGTTTAGCGGAAGGCTTGCTTGGATTCGGCATATATTTCTCCTTCATCAGTCGAATTATACCATAAGCGGTATCTGGAAAGTGGCAGTATACAACGAGTTTTCCACTACCAAGAAATACCCGCCAGCCGGCGCACCGTTGCCCGCGGTGTGATGCCTGCGGTGCGCGGCGCATGGGCCCGGGCGGCTAGCGCACAATCAGCCCGTTGTACCAGTTTACGATAGCCGTACCGAACAATACCGTTATAAAGGTGGCCGCCAGCAGCAACGGCCCGAACGGCACCTTGGCCTTGAGCCCTTGCTTGCCTTTAAACAGCAGCGGAATGGACACAATCGTGCCGATAACCGATGCCGCGAAGATTACCAGCACGGCCTTCCACGGTGTGGCCGCCAGCAAGCCCAGCACCACTGCCAGCTTCACGTCGCCGCCGCCAATCCACCGCCCGCCCGACACCTGGAACAGCACATAGAACACCCCGGCGATAATTAGGGCCGCCAGGGCCGCCATCCACAGATAGTGCCAGCTGGGTAATACTAGCGCTACAATCACTGTTTGCACTATAGCCAGACCTATAAGCGGGTATACGATACGGTCGGCCAGCGTAAACCAGCGCAGGTCGGTCACTGCCAGCGCCATAAAACCCACCAGGAACACCAGCCACAGCACGAACTGGAACAGCCCTACCCCCCGGAAACCGAGCGGCCACCAGAGGTAGCTTGCCACAAACACCAGGCCCGTGAGCACTTCCAGGGCCGGATAGTGCCAGGAAATCGGCTCCCCACAGTAGCGGCACTTGCCGCGCAGCGCCAGCCAGCTGAGGATGGGTACCAGATCCTTGGCCGCCAATTCGTGGCCGCAGTGCAGACACATGGAGCGTCCGCGGGCCATAGAAAGCTCGCGTAGCCGTTTCTGGAGGCTTTTGGAGGGTTTTACCCCCTTAGCCGGCGCAAGTACTGCTTGCTCGTGGAAGCGCCACGTCAGGGCGCTCACGAAGCTCCCGAATATCACCCCTAGTACTGCCAACAACGAAATAATCATTACTGTTATAATACCAAACCCCAACCATTTAAGAGGTCGTACCTCTTAGATTGGGAAATTATGTTGTGATATCGTTAGCGAGCTCGTACTTTAGCTCGTCCATCATCTGTCGGTTTGCTTCGTAATCTGCCACGAATCGCGTGTACGCTGCTTTGCTTGGGAACATTTCTAGAATGCGTGCTGGCCGTAGCCACTCTGCCTGCTGACCGTCAATATAAAAACCAATACTGGTATACGGGGAGTCGCGCCACTGCTTCCGATTAAGGTGTATGTAGCGGGATATATGCTCCAGGTAGCTGGGGTTACTAATGAGTGATGCTTTGTAGCGAGTCTCGAAGAGCGGTCCGGATCGGTCGTATTTCTTATTGAAATAGCGACTATAGCTCGTCATAACACCCCGCATAAAGCGCTGCATGGTACCTGCATCACGCTGATACACTAACAGATGAAAGTGGTTTTCCATGAGGCAGAAACAAAGCAGCTCAAGCTTATCATACAGATGAGGATACGGAACCCCGATGGAATCGTGCTTTGCTTCCCGGGACAGGTATCTCTGGAATAAACTTATAAACTTTGCGCAGTCGCTGTCATCCTGAAAGATTTTACTGCGCCCCGCCCCACGGGCGTACACGTGGTAATAACTGTCTTCTACATCTGTTTTGTAGACATTACGGCTAGGCATGATAATAGGCATTGTACCTACACAATGCCTATTACACAATCTTTTGGAGATTTAAGAGGTACGACCTCTTACCTACGACCTCTTACCCTGTTTCTACGGGGTCCGTTGTCACCTCACATTTATAAAGACTTCATTCACTCTAGGCAGCGCTGCACTCCAGCTTTGCGCCACTCGAAGTCTGTATAACGTAATATAGGGATATGGAACGTGCTGCAACATTAGCGACACCCGTCGGGTTGTTAGGATCACATTGCACCCCTAGATAAGGCACGATAGTCCCACTAGCCGGAAGGGTTGTAGGCGCAGCCTGTGTAGTACCACTAGCAGGAGCTCCAACTGGAGTGCTAACAGTGGTGCTGCCACCAATCGTGACTTTCTCCAAATCTGCCGCACCAGCAGCCGATCCGATGGAAATACTCCCCGTACCGTTTAGATATTTTGGTACAGTACCATTGTTATCGGACTCGTAGGTACTAATGCCACCAGCTACGGTCGCAACATCGTTCTTGATAGTCGTGTTCTTTGAGTTACGCTGCAGGGCCGGTACTGCCAGCAGCACAATCAAGAGGATAAGTGCCGCGATGGCCAGCACAATCATCACCTCAATGATGGTAAAACCTTTTTGTTTCCTAGAGAGTTTAGTGTTTGTTAGCATGTGCAAATGCCCCCTTTGCGGCTGCTGTATTATTACTTATGCTTGGGATGATACTGTTTCCTGCAAGTAAAAGCAAGCGGTTATCCACAGCCTCGCTTGCTGCCCATTAGAAATTACTAGCCCCAGTAAACTGACTATTGCCTGCCAAGCCGTAAATGGGCAGCAGCACGGCTGCTACGATAGCAAACGCCACAATACCCATAACCACCATGAGCACCGGCTCGATAAGGCTTGAGATGGCCGCCACCTGGTTATCTACTTCTTTCTCGTAATAGTCGGCGGCTTTGGCCAACATGGCCTCCATGGAGCCGGACTGCTCGCCGATCTTGAGCATGTTGGGCACCAGCGGCAAGAAGTTGGGATCATTCTGCAGCGAGTCGGCTAATGACTTGCCGCCGCGAACTTTATCCGCTGCCTTCATGATAGAGCGGTGAATGTGCACGTTGTTGACCGCATCGGCGGTAATCTGCAGCATCTGCAGCAGCGGCACACCGCTGGCGATAAGCGTCGCCCCGGTACGCGCAAACCGTGACATGTACATCTTCATAAACAGCGGGCCGGTGGGCCACGCCTTCATCTTGACCTTGTCGATAACCTCTTTACCGGGGCCGGAGCGTGCCCACCGCGTGCCAAAGATCACTATGAGCACGATGATTATGAGCACAACCCACCAAAAGTGCACCACAAAATCCGAGACACTAATCATAATCTTTGTAATGAATGGCAACGAAAGCCCATTAAACCCTGCATAGATTCCCTTAACCGTTGGCATGACCTTTACCATCATGAAGCCGACAACTCCACCCATAACCAACAGCACGATAACTGGATACGCCATAGCTCCGCGTATCTTGCCAGCCAGGTCGGAGTCCTTCTCTTGCTGGATTGCCAGACGTTCCAGGGCCGCGTCAAGCGTACCGGACGATTCACCGGCGGCAATCAGGCTGATATAGACTTGGTTAAACACCTTAGGATGCTTGGCCATGGCGGCCGACAGCGTACCGCCGCCCTCCACACTGGTAATAACCTGCGCCAGCACTACCTTGAGCGACTTGCTGGTGGTCTGCTCGTTGACGCTGCGCAGCGCCTGGAGCAGTGGCAAGCCGGCGTTGATGAGCGTGCTCAGCTGCCGGCTAAACAGTACGCGGTCCTTGGCCCTTACCTTGCCGCCAAAGTGGAAGCCACCGCTGCTGCCCAGCTTTACCTCCACCGGTGAAAGACCCTGGTCGCGAATAAGCTTTACTGCCGCCCCCTCCGAGTCGGCCTGCACGTCGGCCTTGACCTGTTGGCCGGTTTGCGGGTTGCGGGCGGTGTAGTGATACGTCAGCATATAGTATTGCTCCGGCTATTCCCTCATAAGGCGATCGAGTTCGTCTATATCCACGGCAAAGTTGCGGGCCTCATCGTAGCTGATGGTACCGGCGTGAATGAGGCTCACGAGTGTCTTGTCCATGCCCTGCATGCCAAATTCGGCACCCGTCTGGATAACGGCGTCGAGCTGGTGGGTTTTGCCCTCGCGCACGATATTGCGCACCGCCGGCGTGGCCACTAGTATCTCGGCTGCGGCAATGCGCCCACCGCCAATGGACGGCACGAGACGCTGCGACACGATTGCCATAAGGATATTGGACAGCTGCGCGCGGATTTGCGGCTGCTGGTGCGGCGGAAAAACGTCTATCATGCGGTCGATGCTCTGCGCTGCAGAGTTGGTGTGCAGCGTGGCGAACACCAGGTGCCCCGTCTCGGCAATGGTGATGGCACTGGCGATGGTCTCGAGGTCGCGCATCTCACCGATAAGCACCACATCCGGGTCCTCGCGCAATGCGCTGCGCAGCGCCGCGCTGAAGCTGTAGGTGTCGTAGTGGACTTCGCGCTGCACGATCACCGACTTTTTGGACTTGTGCGTGTATTCGATAGGATCCTCGATGGTAATAATGTGGCTGGCGCGTTCCATATTGATCTTGTGGACCATGGCAGCCAGGCTGGTGGACTTACCACTGCCGGTCGGGCCGGTAACCAGCACCAAGCCGCGCGGAAAATCGGCAAATTTGCTCACCACCGGCGGCAAACCGAGCTGCTCGATGGTAAGGATCTCGTTAGGGATAAGCCGAAGCGCCGCGGCCAAGTTGCCGCGCTCGTGGAACGCATTGACACGGAAGCGCCCCATATCGCCGAAGGCGAAGCTGAAGTCGAACTCTTTGTCTTTGAGTAATATTTGCTTTTGATCCTCGTCCAGGATGGCAAAAATGAGTGTCTCGACCGTCTCCTCAGTAAGCACGTCGGCCCCGGTCACAGGAGTGAGCGAACCATCAATACGCAACATCGGCGGCAATCCCACCTGCAAGTGAAGGTCAGAAGCTTTCTTCTTGACCACTTCCTCGAGGAGGATTTCGATTCTTGGTTGTCCCTGCATGGTTTTGTCTGCCTACCCTTTTCTTGTTGTCTGTTACTGTGCCCTTTAGGCGCTGTTGGCGGCGGCAACGCGGTTCACTTCCGTTATCGTTGTGCGGCCAGCCAAAGCCTTGAGGTAGCCGTCCTGGCGCATCGTGACCATACCGTTCGCCTGCGCCGCGTCCTGGATTTCTGAGCTTGTCGCCCGCTTAAGGATCAATTCCTGGATTTGCTCATCGACACTGAAGACCTCATACACCCCCATCCGGCCTTTGTAGCCGCCAGGGGTATCCGGGGAATCAACGCCCTTGGTTAAAGTATAAGCATTTTCACCCCTCAGTGGCAAGGTCTCATACCCTAAATCTTTGGCGGCTGCGGCCACATCGTCAGCTTTTTCGGGCAAAAGTTTGCCCAGTGCTGTCTTGATGGCTGCCGT
>DASVGU010000052.1:0-8898 GCA_036379375.1 Saccharimonadales bacterium (SeqCode) | reverse complement strand
TGCCTGACATGGGTGTCGGCAATCAGCGGGAGTATGCTACCCGTCCCCTTGTGCGCGTCAAAAATATCCTGCACAGAGAGGGTTACAAGCTCCCTGCTACCGGGGAATCTGTCGACAATCGTCTTTAGGGGAGTAGGCATAATGGCCGCCGATGTAACTTCCGAAAGATTTGCGCAAAGCCCCGCAATGTCAGCCATCGTAGGGGCCTTTTTCCAAGTAATACCATAGTCATTAGCGGCGACAGCCTGTCCGATGACAGCCATTGACGTCTCGCCCAATGTATATACATCCCGAATCTTTTTCTTGCCCACCACTAAGATGTCCCGGCACGTAGAAATCCCGTCTCTGCGCAGTGAGTTATGTATCCTGCTATGAACTCCGGTGCTCGCCGGAATACCGCTGACAAGATCAGCAACAGACTGGTCCAGCCACGCTCTCCGCTGTTCATAAAAGCCGTCCCTGTCGGCAAGTTCACGCCGCTGCGCGCCGGTGATAACCAGACGGCCCCACTCGTTAACTTCGGCGCCGGCTGCCAGCAGAGCACTATCACTTTTGATGCGCTCCGCAGTGTTGTGCCGCTGCTCGGGTGATAAAGAGTCATGGGGATAGGGGTATTCTTCTGAATAAGTCATAACTATACTAAAACACAACTCGTAGATATTATCAAGATTTGCAACGAGTGAATCCCGTATCCTCACACCAAGCGGTGCGGGGCTAGCCGACGACGCGGTAAATTTCGTCGAGCGTCGTTAAACCGGCACACACCTTTAGGACACCGTCCTGCAACATGGTACGCATGCCGCTCTTAACGGCAGCAGTCTCAATATCTTGCGCTGAAAGCACCGCGTGAGTTTGCTCGAGTAGCTGGCGGATCTCCCCGGTCATCATAAATTGCTCACGGATTGCCAGCTGGCCGCGGAAGCCGTAAGGATTGTCGGCTGAAGCACCCGGTTTATACAGCTGCAAGCCGTCGAGATTGGGCCGTTCAACACCTTCGGGCAGCGTTGCAAGTACCTCCTGAATAACATGGAGCGTCTGCTCGTCCGGCTGGTACGGCTGCTTGGTGGCGTCGTCGAGTTTGCGCACGAGCCGCTGCGCCATGACCAGGCGAATAGCCGATACAAACAGCGGATTCTGACCAACGACATCCATAAGCCGCGTGAGCGCCGCTGCCGCCGAGCTGGCGTGGAACGTACTGAGCACCAGGTGGCCGGTGAGCGCCGCCTGCAACGCCGTTTTGGCAGTGTCGTTATCGCGGATCTCACCCACCATAACTACATCCGGATCAAGCCGCAGCGTCGCACGCAATTTATCGGCAAACGTTGCATCATTGCCGCTCTCGCTCGAGCGTACCGAGATCTGCGTGATGCCACTAAACTGATACTCTACAGGATCCTCGATGGTGATGATTTTGCGGTCGTCGCTGTTAAGCGTATTGAGCATGGAGTACAACGTAGTGGTCTTGCCGGAACCGGTCGGGCCCACCACCATCACCAGGCCGCTCGGCTTCGCAACGATATCATCGACAACTTTACGCTCCTGAGGCGATAGGCCTAGCTTGTCCAGCGTATACATACTCTGGTCCATATTAAACAGCCGCATCACCACATCCATGCCGGTAATAGTGGGTACGGTCTCGAGGCGCACGTTTACATCGACATCGGTGCCATCAGCCATGTGCACTTTCTGGGCAATATGGCCCTGCTGCGCTTCATTGGCACTGGTGCTGATATTGCCGGCGCTGGCAATTGCCGAGATAAGCAGCCGATACTTCTCGGTGCTCAGCCGAGCAATCGGGTGCAACACACCGTCGATACGGAAGCGGATGCGCACGTCATTTTGCTCTGTCTCCACATGGATGTCTGAAGCGACCAAACGATGAGCCTGGCTCACTAGATACGCGAGCATGTCATCGGCACGCACCTGGCTGAGCGTCGCCGACACCTCGCGCACCAGATCGTCTGTTCCGGCGGTATTGAGCGAAATATCCTGGTACACCACCTGCTTTGGCGGATTGTACAGCGCCAGGTATTCGCGAAAACCCGTGTCTGAGATAATTGCAAAACTCACACGCTGATCGTTAAAACGCTGAGCAAGGTTGTGCATCGTCACCTGTGAAGTAGAAGTTGTGATACCGAACAGCACGTGGTTGGAGTCGGCCTGAACCGGCACCGCGCGCAAGTCGGTGATCTCCGGCACACTCAAGACATCTGTGTAAAGCGGCCTCGCAGACAACGCGGACGTGTCGACATAGTCCATGCCCAGGATGCGGGCCCGCCGCTGGGTGGAGCGTTCTTCCTCCACACGTGCATCATCAGCCATACCGCGTATTATGAAGCATGAGCATTATGCATAGCAAGCCACTTCACTCTATAGTAGGTGTATGCGTACGATTATTCTTATAGCCCACAACCTGCGCAGCACGTACAATGTGGGATCGCTGCTGCGCACCGCTGACGGGCTGGGAGTCCAGCGCGTCTATCTCACGGGTTATACGCCGTATCCCTCGGCACCGCAAGACACGCGCTTGCCGCATATCGCAGAGAAAATTGACACACAGATCCATAAAACCGCACTGGATGCGGAAACGAGCGTAGACTGGCAGCATACAGATGACGTCGAGCCAGTCATCGCCGCACTCAAACGTGATGGATTCACTGTGGCTGCGCTCGAGCAGTCCGATACGTCCGTGAGTTTGCCCAAGTTTATGCCGCCAGACAAACTTGCCCTTATCGTCGGACGGGAGGTCGAAGGTATTGAGCCGGAAATCCTGGCCCGCACAGACATTATCCTGGAGATACCGATGTTTGGCGCCAAAGAGTCGTTCAATGTCGTCCAGGCGGCGGCTATAGCACTATATCACGCAAGATTTTCTGCCGATTGAGAGAGGGCGCCGGTGGGCCAGTGCAAGCAATATCTCTCTAACACCTGTGGCGGCAAACTGTGTTACAATGAAACAAAATAACCAAAAGCAAAAATCATGACACTTGTTACCCGCAATAAACCGGCTGCGTACCACAAGAAGATTTCTGGGCAGCACCACCGCAGCCACAGCAAAAGTTACCGCAAGCCATATTGGCCGTATCTGCCGCTTATCGCCATCGTCGTTGCCGGTGTGCTACTCAACAGCGCCTGGCCATTCGGAAAACACTCGGTGCTCGGTTATGCCACCGACATGACCGTGCAAAGTCTTTTCTCTGACACCAACGACCAGCGTGTAGATAACGGGCTCGCCGGCCTCGGCTTAAACGCCGAGCTCGACACGGCTGCACAAAACAAGGCTAATGATATGGCCGCACGCGACTACTGGTCGCACGACACACCGGACGGCAAGACGCCATGGTCATTTATCACTGCCGCCGGATACAATTACCAAACCGCCGGGGAAAACCTCGCATACGGCTTCGCCACGGCTGCTGACACCATAACCGGCTGGATGAACAGCCCTGAACACCGTGCCAACATTCTGAACACGACATACAAAGAAGTCGGCTTCGGCATAGCCAACAGCGCCGACTATCAGAACAGCGGCCCCGAGACCATCGTGGTAGCCATGTACGCCGAGCCGGCCGGAGCCACCGTTGCGACAACCGCTCCCAGCTCACCTGCCAACAATTACGCGCCAGCTGCCAGCCCCACCCCTGTATCATCAACCCCGCCTGTCCAGAACACCAATACCGCACCAGTAACAAAGCAAAATGCTGCCGCTCAGGCTACTCCATCAACTACCCAGAAGAGCATTCCGCCGTCACAAATTGAGCCGGCGCAGCAGCGCGTCAGCCGGATACAAATTCTTACCGCCGGAGATGCTTCATGGAGTATGTTCGTGACCTCGCTCATCATTGCTGCCGGGTTGCTCATCTTCCTTATGCGTCACGGCCTGGCCTGGCACAAGGTGCTGCGCCGCGGGGAACGGTTCGTGCTCCACCACCAACTGCTTGATTGCATCATCATCGCCACCATTACCATCGGCTTCATCCTCACGCGAACAAGCGGTATAATCCGCTAAACTACTGGAATTTGAGGTTGTCGGCACCAACCAGGTCGCGCAGTGCCGGAATAGCTCCGCTTTCCTTGTCGATACCTGTCGGGAGCTTCACCACTTGCTTGCTGCTAGCCTCGCCAAGCACCAACACCACGTCCGTGGTGCCCCGAAACGCGTCAAGCGTCTGTTTGAGAGAAATGAGCGTCGCCTGATCCTGGCTATCTTGGATACGAATATATACCCGCTGGGGTGCAGTACCAGTCGCAGCGACTGCTTTGGCCCCCGGGCCCGCGGCGCTTCCGGCTGCCGGATGTGATTGGCTCTTTTTCACCGGTGTAAGCGGTTTCTGCTTCCTGCCGGTGGCTTGATAGGCTTCGGCCTGGGCAGCCGTAACCTCACGCGCATCATCAGCCAGCACCTTCACTTCACTCCCCATCGTACCGTCGCGGCCCTTCGCACTCACCTTGCCGCGCACCAGTACCACTGTATCCCTATCCCAGATATCTATGGTCTGCTGATAGGTATTTGAGAACAAAATTACTTCAACCTCACCAAAGCGGTCCTCAATCTTCACAAAGGCCATTTTCTGGCCGTTTTTGGTGGTAATTTCACGCTTATCCAGCACCGCACCGCCCACACTAACACTCCGGCCGTCATGTTCGGGCTTCAGCGAATTGAGCGCCACTGTCTGCTCGTCCAAGAAAGCTTCGAACAGCTCCAGCGGGTGCTTACTGAGATACAACCCCAGCAGCTCACGCTCCCACTGCAGGGGTTCGCGCGGATCAAACATGCCCGCATCAACCGCCTCGAGTAAAATAGGCCGTTCCGCCACCACTGTCGTTTCATCGCTGCCAAATAAGTCAGTCTGGCCGCTTGCCGATTGCCGTTGCGCGCGAGCCGCATACGCCATCAGCAAATCTATGTTCTGCAGCAATTGCACACGGTCGCCGTATCGGTCAAAGGCCCCGGCTTTTATGAGGCTCTCCATGGCCTTACGGTTAACGATGCGGCTGCTGACACGCTTCAAAAAATCTTCGAGACTGGCAAACGGCGCCTCTGCCCGAGCCCGCAAAATCTCCTCGACTGCGCCAGTGCCGACATTCTTCACTGCCGCCATACCGAAGCGGATTCGTTCATGCCCGGGCATAACGCCAGCATGCCTGTCCGTTTTATCTGCCCCGGCAGCAGCTTCCGGGACAACCGCAAACTCCACAAATGATTCGTTTACATCCGGCGGCAGCACTGCAATCCCCATATGCTGGCACTCGGTAATCTCCACGCTCAAGCGATCGGTGTCATCGTAACTGGTCGTCATGAGCGCCGCCATGTAGGCAGAGGGATAGTTGGCCTTCAGGTACGCTGTCCAGTATGCAATCTGGGCGTAGCACGTCGCGTGCGCTTTGTTGAACGAGTAGTCAGCAAACGGCTGGATTTGCTGCCACAGCGATTTAGCCTGCGCCTGCGTCAGGCCCTGTTTGATACAGCCGGCAAAGAACCTTGGCTCCTCGGCCTGCATAATGTCGCGCTTCTTTTTCCCGATCGCTTTGCGGACCAGATCAGCCTCTCCGGCGGTGTATCCTGCCGCAAGCTGAAGCAGCTGCGTGATTTGCTCTTGATACACCATCACGCCGTAGGTGTCTTTAAGGATCGGCTCGAGTGACTGGTGAAGATATGTCACCGCCGAAGCGTTGTTTTTGCCCTCGATAAAACGCGGTATCTCCGCCATCGGTCCGGGCCGGTACAGCGCATTTATAGCTACCAGGTCGCTAAACTCCGTTGGCTTCAGCTCGCGCAAGTAGCGTTTCATGCCCGTAGATTCAAACTGGAACACTCCTGTCGTATCACCGCTGCGAAACAGATCAAATGTTTTGGGATCATCATTCGGTATCTGCCCCAGCTCAAGGTCTTTTTTATACACTTTTTTGATGATACGCAGGGCATTCTTAAGGATAGTAAGGTTCGACAACCCCAAAAAGTCCATTTTGAGCAGCCCCAGCTCCTCTACCGGCCCCATGGGATACTGCGTCGCCACGACACCCTTTTGCGCTCGCTCCAGCGGCACGAATTTCACGATGTCGTCGGGCGCAATCACGACGCCGGCCGCATGTACGCCGTGGCTGCGGATCGTGCCCTCCAGCTGCATCGCACGGTCAAACACCAGCTTGGCTTGCTCGTCGGTCTCGTAGGTACGTTTTAGGTCAGGATCAGTCTCCAGCGATGTTTTGAGCGGGATGTGCCGGCCCTGTACCGGCAACGGTATCATCTTGGCCCACGCATCGGCCGCAGCATAGGGGACCTGCAGCACGCGCGACACGTCACGGACCGCATTGCGGGCCGCCATCCGGCCAAACGTCACAATGTTAGCTACACGGTCATCCCCGTATTTGCGCACACAATACTGGATAACCTCATCGCGGCGCGTATCCTGGATGTCGATATCGATATCGGGCATAGATATGCGGTTCGGATTTAAGAACCGCTCAAACATCAGACCATAGCGCATAGGGTCGATCTCAGTAATGCGCAGCGCGTAGCTCACGATTGACCCGGCCGCACTGCCACGCCCCGGCCCAAAGACAATCCCCTGGTCTTTCCCCCAACCGATAAAGTCCTGCACGATCAAAAAATAGCCGTTATAGCCCATCTGGTCCATCACGCCCAGCTCGTACTCGGTGCGCTCCACCACCGTTTTAGACAGGTGTTTGCGCGCCTGCACAACAGTCAGCGTATCGCGGTCTTCCGCTGAGACACCACCATAACGCCAGGCCAGACCGCGCCACACGAGCTTGTGCAGATACGATTTGTCGTTTTCCCCCTCCGGCACCGGAAATTTAGGGATACGAATCTTGCCCAGTTCGATACTCACCGCACAACGGTCGGCTATCGCCCGTGAATTCGTAATGACTTCCGGATGATCTTTACCCCAGCGCGCGATAATCTCCCGCGGGTCGGTGACGTGCAGATCAAAATTGGCCAGCGTCATGCGCTTTTCGTCGCTCATGAACGAACCGGTCTGCACGCACAGTAAAATCTCGTGCGCAGTCTGGTCTTCGTGCTTCAGGTAGTGCGCATCACACGTCACCACACACGGGATAGCAAGCTCCTGCCCGAGTTTGAGCGTCTGCTCGGTGACCGCGACTTGCTCATCCCACTTACTCGGGTGATCAGGGTGGCCATGGTCCTGCACCTCCAGATAATACCGGTCACCAAAAACACTTTTATACCAGGCAGCAATATCCCGGGCACGCTCGTATTGCTCCTGACGCAGCAGGTCGCCGATTTCGCCGCCGATACAACCGCTCAGCACAATCAGCCCCTCATTGTACTTCTCAAGCAGCTCGTGGTCGATCCGCGGCCGATAATATACTCCCTCAAGATTGGCAATTGTGCTCAGCCGCATCAGATTCTTGTAGCCCTGATTGTTCATAGCTAACACAATCAGGTGATAGTACACTTTGTCTTTGGCCGGATCTTTGTCGTGCCGTGTCCGCGCTGCGACGTAAGCCTCCATGCCGATAATCGGCTTTACACCCTTGGCGGTAGCCGTTTTATAGAACTCGATCACACCCGAAAGCGTGCCATGATCGGTCATCGCCACGGCTTCCATTCCAGACTCTTTTACATAGTCAATAAGTGCCGGCACCTTCGTCAGCCCATCGAGCAGGCTGTACTGCGTGTGGTTGTGCAGGTGCACGTAGTCGCTAGCGGTTAGCGTTGCCATATGTGGCCTCTTAGGAAACTACCCTCATCTCCCATAAATTATAACGCAAGACCCACTCCTTCATGGAGCTATAAGTTTTACAACAGGTTTGTTATATGCTCAATACTTGATCAAGAGACGCTCGGCGGCAACATGTCACGTTTCAGGAGGAAACAGTGCTAGGTTCTCCTAGTAGGAAGAACTAACGCCACACAATCAAATACGAGACGCACCGCTATTTCGACAGATAGCTGCGCAGATGATCAATTGCCTTAGTAGCCTCGCTTATGGCCCGGTCGAGATCTTTGTCGTCGGCCTCGCCCTCGTGCAAAGCACTCAATAGCTCGCGTGCTTTTTCCTTAGAATCCCGCGCCTTTTCTAGCAAGTCATCAAGTCGTTCGCGCGTTTTCTCGCTCAATTCACCGCCCGTGTCTTTTGCCTGGTCAATCAGGCCGCCCAGCTCAGTGTGAAGCTTCTTAAGCTGCTTTTCGGCCTCGCTTAGGCTCTTTTTCGTCGTGTCTTTAATATCCTCGCGCGTTTCTTTGCCGCTTTTGGGAGCCGTCAGAATACCAGCGAGATACCCGGCCAACGCTGCCAACCCCGCACCTATCGCAAACTTTTTAGCCGTACCTTTACCCATAGTCCTACTCCTTCCCTCGCTTACGCTTTGCAACCGATTCAACGACATTTAAAAGTGTGCGCACCGCACCCAACGGGCCGGCTGCTTTGCGGAACATCTCTGCCGCCGCTTCCGCCGAGTCGACAACCTGCTCGCCCTTCTCGACAATGCGCCTGATGCTATGCACCACCTTCCACGCCAGCGCCGCCACAATTATTGATAAAATGAGGAACAAGCCGAGCAAACAACTGAGGACGATGACGAGCACATCAAAGGTAGTTGTCATGGTTCCCAGTATACCACGCGCCAAAACCAACGCCAGCAAGGTATCTTACAAAGCCTTGAGCCGCTGGCGCAGGTACGCTTCCAGCTCGGGCCCAAGCTCGGGGTGCTGCAGCCCAAAGTCCACCACCGTCTTGAGGTACTCCAGCTTATCCCCGGTATCATAACGCTTGGAGTTCTTCATGAGGCAGCCATAAAAGCTGTGCCCATCCCGCAACATCGGTTCGATGATACTGTCCGTCACATAGAATTCTTTCCCGTCCGGCAGATTTTCCAACCCTTGGTCGAGATACCCAAAGATCTCAGGTGTGA
>DASVGU010000051.1:0-4971 GCA_036379375.1 Saccharimonadales bacterium (SeqCode) | reverse complement strand
TGCCGAACTTAGCGACTGGGGACGGCACGCCCACGGGCGGCGTGTTCGGCTTCGCGACCATGGCACTGGAGGTCGTGAAGCGGCTTAAACCCGATTATGTGGCGGTGGCGTGGGACAAGCCTAAGACCAACATCCGGCGGCGGCTTGAGCTGTATCCCGAATACAAGGCCGGCCGCAAACCGGCCCCTGCAGATTTTTATGAGCAGATTCCCATCCTGCATGAATTGCTGCAAGCGTTTGGCTGGCCGCTGTACGAGCTGGACGATTACGAAGCCGACGATATTATGGGCACGCTCGCAGTGCAGGCACGGGCCGAGGGGCTTGAGACGCTGCTGATTACCTCCGACCTGGACATGCTGCAGCTCGTGAACGGCAACGTGAAGGTGTATGCGCTGAAAAAGGGCCTGAGCAACATCGAATTGTATTCGCCAGCCAGCTTTACCGCCAAATACGGAATAGATGTGGATCAATTTTTGGACCTGAAGTCGCTGAAAGGCGACAGCTCAGACAATATTCCGGGCGTGCCGGGCATCGGTGAGAAAACGGCTATCGATCTGCTGAAAACGTATAAAACGCTCGATGGCGTGTACGAAAATCTGCCGCTTATCAAAGAAAGTGTGCGCAAGAAGCTTGAGGCTGGCCGTGACCTGGCGTATCTGAGTAAAAAGCTGGGAGCTATATGGACGGATGCACCGCTGAAGCTGGACCTGCATGAAGTGGATGGGAGCAAAATCCAGCCCGAGAAGCTGCTGGAGCTGCTAAACAAGCTGGAATTTCGCAGCCTGGCGCGGCAGTTGCCTGAGGTGATGCAAACTCCGCTGGCCGAGGCCAGGGGCAAGAGTCATGAGTCAAGTGGGCTGCAGTCGGGCAAGAACACCAGTGTTGATTCAGACGATAAATTATCCAAACTCGAGATTCCGAGTTCCGAATTCCTGTACGTGCATAGCCGCTCGGCGGGCAAACACGGCCGCAACCCGCAGGTGCTTATACTGAGCCCGTACAGGCACGATGCGCCCGCGGACACGTATACCTTAGATCTTGCGAAGCTCACGCCCACGACGGTGGCTGCGAAGATCCATTCACTATGCGCTGGCAGCCGGCTCATCGGTTACGATGTGAAATACACGCTGAAAGTGCTAATGGCGCTGGGTGTGCCGGACTTGCCACCGGTGGGGCATGACGTGCTGGTGGGTGCATTTTTGCTCAACAGCTTGCGGCGTGAGCAGACGCTCACCGAGCTTGCCGAAGCCGATTTGCGCTACGAGGGGCCAGGTTTTGAGGATCTGGACGCCGAGGAAGTAATGAGCCGTGCGCCGGAGATCGTTGCAGCCCTACGCGCGCTGTATGAGCAGCAGTCCCGGGAGCTCGAATCAGTCCCGAAGCTGCCTGAGTTGGCACGTGATGTTGAGTGGCCGGTCATCCCCGTGCTGGCGCGCATGGAATACGCCGGTATTCAGCTGGACACAGCGTATCTCAAGAAGTTTTCGGGGGAGATCAACGACGTGATTTCCGACTTAGAGCAGCAGATTTATGGCCACGCCAACCAAGAATTCAACATCGGCAGTCCCACGCAGCTGGCCGACATTTTGTTCAGCAAGCTGCACCTGGGTCTGCCCACGCAGGGGATAAAGAAGGGCAAAACCGGCTACAGCACGGCGGCGAGTGAGCTGGATAAGTTGCGCGGGCAGCATCCGATCATCGACCTTATTACCCAGTACCGCGAGGTGATGAAGCTCAAGAACACCTATGTTGACACGCTGCCGAAGCAAGCCGATGAGCAGTCGCGCGTGCACACGACGTTTAACCTCACCATTGCCCAGACGGGGCGTCTGAGCAGCACCGACCCTAATCTGCAGAATATTCCGGTGCGCACGGAGCTGGGCCGGCGCATCCGCACTGCATTTGTGGCGGGCGAGGGCAATAAGCTGGTGAATGCCGACTACAGCCAGTTTGAGCTGCGGCTGGCAGCTGCCATGAGCGGCGACCAGGATCTTATAGATATGTTCAACCGCGATGTGGACATTCACACGGCCACTGCCGCGCTGGTGTACGGCCGCGAACCCGAAGATGTGACCAAACAGATGCGCTCTGCCTCTAAGGCGGTCAACTTTGGTATTCTCTACGGCATGAGTCCGCACGGGTTAAGTATTGCCACCGGCATGACGTTTGAGCAGGCCAAGAACTTTATCGACCAGTACACCGCGGTGCGCCAGCCGCTCATGAAATATCTCGAGGGCCTAAAAGACCAGGCGCGCCGGGACGGTTACGTGGAGACGCTGTTGGGCCGCCGCCGCCCGATGCCGGACATCCACTCCAGCAATTTCATCGTGCGCCAGGCAGCCGAGCGCGCCGCCATGAATATGCCTATCCAGGGTACCGAGGCAGACCTGATGAAGCTGGCAATGACTGAGGTTCAGCGCCAGCTGGATACGTTTGATCGCCGGCAGGGCCCGCCGCCCAGAATGTTGTTGCAAGTTCATGACTCAATTTTGGTAGAATGCCCCGAGCCGGACGCCGAGCGGGTAGCAAAATTACTCAAGAGCACTATGGAAGCGGTGTATCCGCAGCTTCCGGTCAAGCTCACCGTCGACACTGCCATCGGCGACAACTGGGGTAAATTGTAATGAAAGATAGCGTGCTAAAATTTGCACTACCGTTTGTGGCTGGTATCATCGAACGCGATCACGGGGGTGAGCGGCAGCTGTTGATTCAGGAAAGGCAGGATGCGAGGAACCCAGTGTATCAGGGCACGCTGGAATTTACCGCCGGGGCGCTGGATAAGCTCTACGAAAATGTATACGCAGCGCTTGCCCGGGAGATCAAGGAAGAAACCGGCCTGACGCTGAAGCGGATTGTTGACGATTCTCAGACCAAAGTTGTCTCGCTGCAGGGGACTGATGCCGCTTTTGGCTTCCGCCCGTTTTGTTGCCTGCAGCAGCTGAGGGGAGGCGCACCGTGGTTTGGGTGTGTGTTTCGTTGCGAGGTCGAGGATGGTGAGCCAGTTGCACAAGCGGGGGAGACTAAAAATGTTCACTGGGTAGGCAGGAATGTGTTGAAGGAGATGGTTGCCGAAACGCCTGAGAAGTTCTTTACTTTGGAGCTGCCGGCGTGGGAGTACTACTTTAGGGAAGAAAGATGACCGAGGTACCGAGTCAGATTCCAGTCTGGGAAGCGAAACACGGCAGCGGCAATCATGAGCCGTTGCGCCACAAGCCAAGTCCGTTTGCCCAGTTGGCCGAACCGTATTTTGCACGCCAGTCACACATTTTGGAGCTGGGCTGCGGCGTTGGGCGCGATGCGGAATTTTTTGTAAGCCGCGGCCACACGGTGCTGGCGACCGATGGCGTGGCAGTGGTAATTGAGCAAAACCGGCAAAGCAACACCGTGCCGGGTGTGGAATTCGCTGTGCTTGATATGCGTGAGCCTTGGCCGTACAAAGCAGCGAGCTTTGATGTGGTCTACGCTAACTTGTCGCTGCACTATTATTCCGACGAAGTTACCGGGCAGATTGTTCGTGCGGCCAGACGGGTGGTGAAGCCCGGTGGCTGGTTGGCCTTTGCCTGTAAATCAGACGATACGTTGCACCGGGGCGGCCGGGAGATTGCGCCTGATATCTTTGCCTCACCGAGCGGTCAGACCATCCATTTGTTCTCCCAGCAATATATGCGCGAGCTGGTGGAGCCGGTGGCGGCTGTTGAATATTTGGATGAAATCGAGGAAGTATATAGCGGCCGGGAGTCGAAGATTGTGCGTTGCCTGGGGCGCGCAAATTGAATGTTTGTTACTGAGCTTACAGCGGGAGGTGTTAGGCTCGTGAAACCTGACGTGGCTCGTGACGCGCCGCTTGGTGTCCGGTGGCTAGCGGGCGGAAACGGGCGCGATACACTGCGCAAAATGGGCGTGACCGATCAAGATAATAAGCCGACGACCCTAGGGCAAGAGCAGAGGCGGGTGAGGGACTTTTTAGAGAATAAAAACCAGGTGTGCTGGATGATTCAGGCAGGAGGAAAGATAGTGGGGGCGGTTTGGGTCAATCTGGAGCCGAATGAGTACCTGCGAGCGCCATCGGTGCACATCATGATTGGCGACCCCGCTGCCCGCGGCAAGGGAATCGGCGTCCAGGTATTCCGGTCCGTGGTTACGTGGCTAGAAAACGATCAGAAATACTCAAAGATTTATACGAGACATTTAGTGTCGAACGTTGCCTCTGCAAAACTGGCGGGGAAGAGCGGTTTTGTGAACAGCGGTGAAACGTATCGCGACAGCGACGGCCTATTGTGGCAAAATATGTTGCTGGACGGCGGCTAGAGTGTCAATGGCTTTGATAGCCTCAGATCGGACGTTGCCCGCACATTCCGCCTCTGGCGGCAGAGCTTCCTTGGAGAACCAACCGAATTCTGAAAATCCACCGCCTTCTAATTGGACCTCGCCACCTCTGTAGGGAGCAGCTAAAGTCACAAAGATAACCGGGATACCGTCATCCCGAACAAATCCACCATTAGCAATGACTACAGATTCGGCTGGGTCAAACTCGAGGGTGGACTCTTCGCGGCCATCCTTTTTGCGATGATACCAAAATATCCGATACACGGCCGTTTGCAATCATTGTGTGTTCAGCTTTGCTGCCTCTTTTTCTCTGTCAGCTCGCTTCAGCAAGAGGCACTCATGGGTGCGATTTACTAGTGCGACATTAGAGACCACGTAAAAAAGCTTGTCCGGCTTAGCTTGTTCTATAGAGGTAGCCATTTCAGGATTATACATCAGTTTTTGCCAAAAGTGTTTAAGCTAGGGGATTTCATCTTTGATTCGTGGATATATAAATTTATAATGGCTCCATGACATACGACTTTGACGGAGAAAATTATCTGCTGCGCTTAAAGCGCGGCGAAGAACTGAAGGCCAGCCTGGACAAATTTATGGCCCAGGCGGAAATTACCGGGGCGTGGCTGAACGGTATTGGTGCCAGCAGCC
>DASVGU010000050.1:0-3692 GCA_036379375.1 Saccharimonadales bacterium (SeqCode) | reverse complement strand
CAATAATGGCGCCTTCATTGCGCCCAGTTCTGACCCGACCGTGTCGCCGGTTATCGCGGGCAGCCCGGCAGCCAAAGCAGGATTGCAGGTGAACGATATAATTACTCAGGTTAATGGTACAAATATCGATCGCAACCACAGTCTGACATCGCTCATTGATCAGCACTCAGTTGGTGATAAGCTTGATCTTACGGTTGCGCGCGGCAGCAAGACCATTCATGTGACGGTCACGCTGGGTGCCGAGCCCAACGACGACCAGTCCTAAGGACGCGATTTTTGCGGTTGGTTAAGGCTTGGTGGGTGTGGGTACGCCGGCGATTTGTTAATTTGTGCCGATTTTAGCGGTCTGTATGGGCCGTATGCTGCAGTGAAAATACCTGGATGAAATCTTCTGTTTGGCGCAAGGAATACTGTGCCTCGGCAGCAATACTAGTGAGTGCATCGTGTTGCGGAGGCAAGGATTCGCATAAAATTAACAACGGTTTATTTTGTTGTGTTTGCAACTGCATGAATAGCCGGCGATACACATCGAGGCCATCACCGCCGCCAAATATCGCGATTTTGGGCTCAGCCAGTGCTGCCTCGTTTATATGAAAATTATCCGGTACATAGGGCAGGTTACAGAGCAAAATGTCATAGTGTTGTGAAGTCTGCTCCAGCAGGTCACTTATGATGATTTTTTGGCCAGTTGTGAATTTAATAACGTTTTTTTGGGCTATTTTGGCTGCAGCCGGGTCAATCTCCAGCAGGTCGACAATGGCGTGTGGGAGTTCTAGTTGCGCAGTGATACCGAGCGCACCGCTGCCGGTGCCAACGTCGGCGATGCGTGGCTGCGGGGGTAAGTCGGGTTGTTGTAGTAGCAGTTCGATCATCGTTTCCGATTCGGGCCGGGGCTCCAGGACTGCCGGGGTAATGCTGAAGTCGCGGCCGTAAAATTCGGTGTGCCCGCGTATGTAGGCGAGCGGTTCGTGCTTCGCGCGGCGGGCAAGCTGCCGTGCGAGTATTTTTACGTCCTGGGCGGACAAAACTATTTCTGGATGGGCGAGTATGTGAGTACGATATTTGTTCAACTGGTCTTCCAGCAGCACCAGCGCGTCTAATCGCGCCGTGCCGACGCCGGCTGCTGCTAATTGCCGCTGTGCGGCTGCAAGCCAATCATTACTTGTCAACGACATAGCTCAAGTATCTCGCTCACTATCTGTTCGAGTGGCTGCGCAGAGTCGATGACGATAGCGCCGGCACCGCGCAGCTGATCTTGATATGACTCGAGGTCTTCGACCGACTGCCGAAGTTCGGCCGGATCTTTACCCCAATCGCCGTTCGTTCTGGTCAGCAGACGGTGCTCAATTGATCTCTTGTCTGCCGTGAGCAGGAACATTTTATGGAAGTATGGGTAAAAGCTTTGTATGTTTTGCGCGTAGCCGTCGAAGAAGTTGGGCAGCGGCGATGCTGCGCCTCTTCTCAGTAAAGGCACCAGTATCTCCGATTTCCAAAAATACAAAAGTTCCCTGAGATGTTCGTACCCGTCGCCGTGTGTGTACTTGGCGGGACGGAGAGTTTTGGCGTCTACCCAGCCGGTTGCATCGCTATAATCGACGTCCAGAACACTGAGCCCGCGATCTCGCAGCGCACCGCCGACAGCGCTTTTGCCCGCACCCGACATCCCGGTGATGAGGTAATTTGGCATGTTAGCTCTCGCTGCTCAGTAGTTCATATTCGGCGGCCTGGAGGTGCTCGATGAGGTCATCGATATCGCCGGCCAGGGCAGCCGGGATGTTACTGCGTGAGTAGCCGATGCGGTGATCTGTGATGCGGTCCTGCGGGAAGTTATAGGTACGGATTTTTTCGCTGCGATCGCCGCTGCCGATGAGTTTGCGGCGTGCCTCACTGAGGCTTGCTTGCTCCTCTTCGATCTTCATGGCGAGCAGGCGCGAGCGCAGCACGCTCAGGGCTTTGGCCTTGTTCTTGATCTGTGATTTCTCGTCTTGCTGTGTCACGACGATGCCGGTGGGCAGGTGTGTGATGCGCACCGCGCTGTCGGTGGTGTTCACGCTCTGGCCGCCGTGGCCGCTACTGCGGTATACATCGATGCGCAGGTCTGCCGGGTTGATCTCAATATCGGTTTCCTCGGCTTCGGGCAGCACGCTTACGGTAGCGGTTGAGGTGTGGATGCGCCCCTGGCTCTCCGTAACCGGCACACGCTGCACACGGTGCACACCGGCCTCGAACTTGAGGTTTTTATAGGCGTCCGGCCCGCGCATGGCAAACACGATTTCTTTGAATCCGCCGACTTCGTTGGGCGATTCGCTTAAGAGTTCTAGTTTGTAGCTGTGATTTTCGGCCCAGCGGGCGTACATGCGGTATAAGTCGCCGGCAAACAGGCTGGACTCGTCGCCCCCGGCAGCGGCCCGGATTTCGATGATGACGTCGCGGTTGTTGTTGGGATCCTGCGGGGTCAGGGCGGCCAGCAGGGCGTCTTCATTGGCCTGGATTTTTGGCCCTAACTCCTCCAGTTCGATTTGCGCCATCTGTACCAGCTCGGCGTCCGGCCCGCGGCGCAGTTCTTCGGCGGCAGCTTTGTCTTTGGCCAATCGTGACCGCTCATCGAACAGCGCCAGCAATGCGTCCAGCTCGCTCTTGCGCTTGGCCAGCTTGGGGTAGTGCTTACTGCTAAAAACCGCCGGATCCTGCAGCTGTTGCTCCAGTTCGGTATATTCGGCGCGTAAGTTTTGCTCTTTTGGTCCATGGCTCGTTCCGCTTGTCCTTAAGGGTAATTATATAATGAATTATATAAGTGACGGTAAAAGAAAACCGCCCAGGGACTCCCAGGCGGTATAGGTTTGATAAACGCAGCTATTTTTCGGTCTTGGCCTTGGCAGTAGTGGTGCCTTTGCTGGCAGCAATATCGCTGGCGGCGAGTTGATCGGCGGCTTTGGCAGCCTTGGCAGCGGCCCGTTTGGCCTGCTTTTGCGCTGCAGCGGCCCGGCGCTCTTTAGCAGCGGCCCCGGCAGCGGCCCGGGCTTTAAACTTGTCTACGCGGCCCTCGATGTCGATAATGCGTTCCTCACCGGTGAAAAACGGGTGCGAACTGCTGCTGATGTGCACTTTTATCAGCGGGTATTCCGCGCCGTCGAGAGTAATGGTTTCCTCGCTGGCCACGGTGGAGCGCGTCAAATACGTCGTGCCATTATTGAGGTCCTGGAACACGACGAGCCGATAGTTGTCCGGGTGAATGTTCTGCTTCATAGTCGGATAGCTATTATACACATCTGTTAGCGTTCGGTCAAGAACCGGCCGCTAGGGGAGCAGAGCCTGATTGCAATATGGGGTAGATGGTTGTATGTTTGAGGTGTGGCTAAAAAACAGAAATGCCAGAGCAACTCATCGTTACCGAGCCTGCTGTTGCGCCTACCGTGGCGGCTGATGTGCTGCCTACCGTGGGCGAGCCGGGACCGTTGACGCATGCTGATGTCCTGCAGGCGTATCTGGCGGATCCGAACGCACACCCGGGGCTGATTGGTCATATGCAGCGACTGGCTGAGCAGGAGCGGGCAGCATTGCTACCCCCGGCGGGCCGGCAAAGTGAGCTGGAGCCGGACTCTGGGCCGGATCAGGCGCCCGAACTGGCTTGGGATACAGATCGGGAGCCAAAATCTTTAAACGAGCTGGTGAGTATGGTGCGGGAATGGCGG
>DASVGU010000049.1:0-6372 GCA_036379375.1 Saccharimonadales bacterium (SeqCode) | reverse complement strand
GTCACGACTGCCTTGGTGTGACGCACACTTTCAAGGATAGTCGCAGCGTCAAGCGGTTTCACCGTCGGCACATGCACGACTTCGGCCTCGATGCCGTCTTTGTACAGCAGCTCCGCAGCCACGAGCGCATGATATGTCATCGTGCCGGTCGCGATCAGAGTAATATCGCTGCCCTGGCAATATACATACGCTTTGCCGATCTCAAACGGCGTTTTATCGGTAGTAAACACCGGCGTACCTTCGCGGGCCAGGCGAATGTAGTTCGGCCGGCCATCCTTAGCCATGGCCAGTGTCGCCTTTTCGGCCTCTACACTGTCGGCCGGAGCAATCACCACCATGTTGGGCAGTGCCCGCATCAGCGCCACGTCTTCGAGCATTTGGTGTGTAGCGCCGTCCGGACCTACACTCACGCCGGCGTGCGAGCCCACCAGCTTCACCGGCTGATTATTGAGACAAATCGTGGTGCGAATCTGCTCCCAGCAGCGCCCGGGCATAAAGGCCGCGTAACTGCTCACAAATGGTATCTTTCCTACCGCCGCCAGGCCCGAACCCACCGTTACCAGGTTTTGCTCGGCCACACCAATCTCTATAAACCGCTCCGGAAACACCTTTGCAAAATCATCCATTTTGGTCGAACCAGTCAGGTCGGCGCAAGCCGCCACCACCTGCTCATCAACTTGCCCGGCCTTGAGAAGCCCTCGCCCAAATCCTGCCCGGATCGGCTCGTTCGCCAAATCTTTCGCCGTAATATCCATTAAAAATAAATCAGACATAGGTATCTCCATAGACCTCCGGAGCGTCATGCAATAGTGCATTTTGGGATGAAAAACGAGCACCGGAATGGAGGCGTATCAATAATACGACGGAATGAGGAGTGGAATTTTTCGCCCAAAAGGCGCATTGCATGACACTCCTACTCATGCTCGCCCCTAATCTTTCCTCCCAGCGTGCGAAGCTCGTGCAACGCTTGCTTGGCCTGTTCGGGGTTGGGTGGTACACCGTGCCAACGGTAATCCTCCTCCATAAAGTCCACGCCTTTGCCGGGAATGGTGTAGGCAAGGATAACTGTGGGCTGCTCGGTGATGGCCCGGGCCATCGCGCAGGCATCAATCACCGCCTCGATATCATTGCCGTCGATCTCAATGGCATGCCAGCCAAAACTCTCCCACTTCTTCTTGAGATCTTCCAGCGGCATTACGTAGTCGGTCGTGCCGTCGATCTGGATATTATTACGGTCGACGATTGCCGTCATGTTCGCCAGCTTGTACTTGCCAGCCAGCATTGCACCTTCCCATACGTTACCTTCGTCGAGTTCGCCATCGCCCGTCACCACATATATGTGCCGGTGGGTCTGGTTGTTCATGCGCAGGCCCAGCGCCATACCGGCCGCCTGGCTTAGGCCGGATCCGAGCGGACCGCTCGTCGTCTCCAGCCCCGGTATCCTGAGCCGCTCGGGGTGCCCCTGCAAACGCGAGCCGAGCTTGCGCAGCGTCAGCAGCTCCTTTTTGTCAAAGTAGCCCGCTTCGGCCATTGTGGCGTAGCGCACCGGCACGCAGTGGCCGTTGCTGAGCACCAGGATATCTCTTTCCTCCCAGTCAGGGTGCTTAGGGTCGTGCTTTAAGATCTCGAAGTAGAGCGCCGTAAAGATATCGGCCAGCCCCAACGGCCCGGCACTATGCCCGCTGCCGGCCGTCACGAGCATACGGATTATATCCTCGCGGATATCGTTGGCTTTTTGCTCGAGCCACTCCAAGGTATGAGATTGCTGCATTGTCGTTTTAGCCTGCCTTTAACTCCAGTGTAGCATAAGCACTACACGACAACCATGCACGGCCCTGCTGGTCCCACAGCAGTTTCCTATCCATGAACCTCCGAGACAACAGCTTCCAGAAGCGCAGCGTACGCGTCACGCGGGTGCTCGGCACGCTGCACAAAGCTGCCGGTATTTATGACATCCACGCCGGCGTGCGCGATCTGCGCAATATTCTGATCGTTGACGCCGCCGTCCCAGCCAATCTCCACGGTAGGTTTAAGTGCACGGATCTGATCTACCTTACTGAGCAGGCTCAAATCCGCTTCACTACCGCCCTGGTAGCCCAAATTGCCCGAAAAAATCAGCACGTGGTCGACATATTCGAGTGCCGGCTTCACCGTTTCTACCGGTGTACGCGGCAACAGCGCTACACCCACCTCAATGCCATTGTTTCGCAAGTGTTTCGAAAAGTTAAGGAAGTTCCCCTCAGCCTCAGCATGTACGATTACCAGCCGTGGCTGCAGTGCCAAGATGATCTCGGCATGCTCCAGCGGCCGCTGATACATTACATGCAAGTCAATGCTGCGGTTGCCGCGCCACCATATCTGGTCAAAATTCACGAGCTGCCGGGGCGCAAACCGTCCATCAGCCACATCCACATGGATACGGGTGGCAAACGGCTCGACGCGCTCCATCTGTGCACGGTACTCTTCGGCACTGTCGGCGGTAATGGTAGGGCAAATGGAAACAGCCACCCTCAGCACTACCTCAGCTCGTCAAGTTCTTTGATACGGCGTTTGAAGCGCGGAGCGCCGGCAAACGGTGTGGCCAGCCAGGCACTGATAATCGGCTCAGCATCGGCAGGCGTCATGAGCCGGGCCGGCAAACATAGCACATTGCAATCATCATCGTTACGGCTCATACGCGCCTCAGCCAGATCCCACACCAACGCGGCGCGGATACCCGGGAAGCGGTTGGCCGCCATGCACATGCCCTGGCCGCTGCCACAGATAAGTACGCCGCGGGTGTCTTCGCCGCTATCGGCCAGCAGCGCCGAGGCAACACGCCCCGCAAACTGCGGAAAATCATCCTGCGGGTCCAACCGCTCATCGCCCTCATCCACTACCTCGTGGCCGGATTTTTGCAAAAACTCAGTTATTTGTTTCTTAAATTCGAACCCGTTGTGGTCCGACCCGATATACACTTTCATCTTATTCCCCCACTCGAGTGATCATTCGTGCTCGTGCGGCTCCTTTTGATGGAGATATTTGCCGGTATCGGCCACCACTTCGACGAGGCGGTTAGAGTAGCCCCATTCATTGTCATACCACGCCACGACTTTCACGAGGTTACCCCCTACCACTTGCGTCAGCTTCAGATCCACCGTTGCCGAGTGGCTGTTGCCGATGTAATCGGTACTCACGAGCTCTTCATCGCTCACTGCTAGGATCCCTTGGTAAAACGGCTCTTTGGCGGCGTTTTTGAAGGCTTCATTGACCTCTTCGGCGCTCACGTTGCGCTTCAGCACCACTGCAAAGTCGGCCAACGACACAACAGGAGTCGGCACACGGACTTCAAACGCCCCGAAGATATCGCCCAGTGCCGGCAAAGCCTTAGCGGCGGCAATCGACGCACCAGTGGTCGTCGGCGTGATATTTTGGGCGCCGGCGCGGTCCTCGCGCAGGTTTTTGCCCGGCCCGTCCTGCAAATGCTGGCTCGCGGTGTAGCTGTGGATGGTCGTCATCATGAGCTTCTCGATGCCGAACGTGTTCTCGAGCACGCCTGCCACCGGAGTAATACAATTGGTGGTGCAGCTGGCGTTGCTTACCACATCGGTAACCTCGCCTAGTTTGTCGTCGTTCACACCCAGCACTACCGTCGGAGCGCTGTCGGCGCTCTCGCCCTTGGCGGGGGCGCTAATCACCACCCGCTTGGCGCCGGCCTGTATATGTGCCCGCGCTTTGTCCGGCTCCACAAAAAATCCGGTAGACTCTATGACCACATCAACATTCATGTCCTTCCACGGCAATGCCGCCGGATCGCGCTCGGCCAGGATCTTTATCTTGCGGCCCGCCACAATCACGTGCTCGTCGTCAAACCCGACCTCTTTATCGTACGTGCCATACGTGCTGTCGTGCTTGAGCAAATACGCGAGCGTTTTGGTGTCGGTAAGGTCATTTATGGCCACAATCTCGCAGTCACTGCGCTCAAACGCAATCTTAAAGGCATTCCGGCCAATCCGGCCGAACCCGTTAATAGCCACTCGTGTTTTCATCTGTTTCCTTTCACTTAAAGCTGGCGGTGCAAATGCGCCCTTATACAGTTCCATTGTAAAAGCATAAGCGCACCTGCGCAAGACCGGTCTACTAAGGAGTTACGAAGAACGGCTTGTAATTAAGCCAAAAAACGTATTCAATATAAAATTATGAATGAATTTTACCACCCAACAGGTGGCTGGCACACTATCGTCACGGCCGCTAAGCATGCAGGACAAAACATAATGAGAGCCGTAGCCTATCCGGTCATAATGATCGCCGAAACGCTCACCTGGGCAGACGGAGAAACTAATCGTGTACCAGAAGGGGACTATCCGCTCGCCGGTACAGGACAGACCAGCCAGCCCCACGAGACAACGGCCGAACAGCCTCAGCTCAACGCTTAAGGTGACAATCTAATTTAGCAGACCATGGTCACGGGCAAAGCGTAAGCCCGGGTTGTAAAACCGGTGCTGGAACACTTCCAGTGCCTTATCAACATCCATCCACTCGAAATAATCATGCTCAAAGCTCAATTTTACTGCCTGGCCATCCGTAAACCGAGCGGTGTAGAGATGCCGAAAATATATACGCTCAGCAGGCTCGTAGAATTCGGTCCCCGCATATACTAGTTTCAAGCCTGTTTCAGGGTATGTCAGACTAGTCTCCTCGCGCAATTCCCGCATAGCAGCGCGTTTATAGCTTTCACCCTTCTCCAGGCCGCCGCCGGGAAAATCCCAGTCATGCGGTCTATTGTGGTCGGTAGGTGAGCGCCTTAGCAGCAGTATCCGGCCCGTGCCGTCTACGACAATAGTCTTCGCGACAAGATGTACCGCGGGCATAGCTACTTGCTCTGGAACCGGTCGATCGATTCTTTGATAACCTTTTTGGCGTCGTCAATACCGCCCCAGCCAAGCACCTTGGTGGTACCGGGCTTTTTAAGGTCTTTGTAGTGTGCAAAATGCTCTTCTACCTTCTGCTTCCACCGCTTGCTGAGATCGTCCAGCGAGTTGATGCTGTCGCCGGTATTGCGGTCGTCGGCCGGCACCACCACGATCTTATAATCCATCTCGCCGTCGTCTTCGAAGTTAAAGATACCGATAACTTTGGTCTCCAGCCAGATACCGGTCGGAATCGGCTGATCGCACACCACCAGCACGTCCAGCTCGTCGCCGTCTTCGTCGATGGTCTGTGGAATAAAGCCATAGTTGACGGGCTTAGGGTAAATTGCCGGCTCCACCCGGTCCACAAAGAAGCAGGCGCGCTCGCGGTCCCATTCAACTTTCAGCGTCGACCCCATCGGGATGTCAATCACTGCGTTTACTTTGCCGTTTTGCCAGTCGCCAGGCGTTAAGACCTTGTTAAAATCTGCCATATTTACTCCTTATTGTTGCTCGATTCGCTTGACTCTATTGTACACTACTAATAACCCATGAAAATAATCGGACACCGCGGGGCGAAGGGCCTCGCACCAGAAAACACGCTGCAGGCGTTCGAAAAGGCCCTCGCGTGCAACGTGGACGAGATAGAGCTGGATGTGCGCGTGACATCGGACAACCAGCCGGTGCTCATACACGATTCGTACCTGCGCAACCGCGCTGGCGGTAAGCTAAAAGTAGATCGGCACACGTTCGCCGAGCTAAGGCAATACAAGCCCGATCTGGCGAGCCTCGACGAAGCTATCGCGTACGTGCACCGCCGCGTGCCTATTCTGGTAGAAGTAAAACCCCACGTGGCAACCGCTCCTATCGTCCGTGTCCTCGAGAAGTTTCTAGCCCAAGGCTGGAGCACCGCCGATTTTTCGCTTGCATCATTTAACCAGAAAACACTGGTGGAGCTGCACCGCAAACTGCCCGACATACCCACCGTCGTCATCGAAAGCTGGTCGGGGGTACGTGCCGGCTGGCGCATGCGGCAGCTCAAGACCAGACGCGTCATCATGAACACCCGGTGGTTGTGGGCGGGATTCCTTGCCCCAATTAAGCGCAGCGGCTACCAGATTGCACCCTATACCGTAAACAATCCGGCTAAGGTGCGCAAATGGCAGAAATATTTGTACGGTGTCGTTACCGACTATCCCGACCGTTTTACTTCTTAGGGAACACTACCACAACACATTTATCCCTTTTGGGAGGTCTGACCTCACAAAATTACAACGCCCAGACGCGCAGCGCAAGCTTACCGTGCAGCTATACTTGATACTATGCAGGTAACTTTTGAGCGGCGAGAGGAGCTGGCGCCAGGAATCTGGCAGTACTTCTTCCGGTCCGCGGACAGAGTCGACTTTGAGCCGGGGCAGTACGTCGATTTCTATTTGCCCGAGCTTACGGGTGACCCCAGGGGGCCAAACCGGACCTTTACTCT
>DASVGU010000048.1:0-12928 GCA_036379375.1 Saccharimonadales bacterium (SeqCode) | reverse complement strand
GGTGTCTTGCTTGACCTTGCCGAAGCTGATGGTCAGCACGCCGTCCTTTAGTACGGCCTCGATGTCGTCTTCTTTTACGGGAACCGGGAGGGCAATCGTGCGGCTGAATTCACCCCAGTAGCACTCCTGCAGGAAGTAATTCTCTACCCCGTCTTCGTTGCCGGCGTTCAGAGTGCCGTGAATGGTGAGCTGGTTGTCGGAAATACTTACGTCCAGGTCGTTCTTATTGACCCCGGCAGTGCGAGCCTTGACCACCAAGCGCTCCTTAGTCTCGTATACATCCACCGCCAGTTGGCCAGGGACAGCTTCATCTTCGTCCCATTCGTCGGCCGTCGGCACAGCAGGCTGTGCACTAGCAGTGTTGTCGGCTGGTGCAGCGGCGGCAAGATCGTCGTCGCCCAAGAAAGCGGCAGTCAGCTCATCCTCTTCCAGCAGCAAGTCGTCGTCGCGATTGCGTCGCGCCATAGTTGTTACCCTCCAGATCGTTTAATAACTTATGAGAATGGTCTTGCGTTTTTATCTTGTTAGCAGTATAGCTTAGTATACTAAAGAAGTGCAACAATTGTATTCGTTATTTACAACACAATAAACACAACAGTTATGATATTCAATACAATCTTGTCCAGTCTGGCCCCGCACGAGTGTCTCGGTTGTTCAGCCGAAGGAGCGCTGCTGTGCCCGGACTGCGCCCTGAGCCTTACAATGGTGCCCGAGCGGTGCTATCGCTGCAAGCGGTTGAGCCCCGGCAATAGAACGTGCCCGAGTTGCCGCTCGTACACGTCGCTGCACACGATGTACGCGCACGCTGTCTATAAGGGGCTTGCCAAAGATATGGTGTGGCGTCTGAAGTTCTCTGGCGCTCAGGCGGCGGCGAACGAGATGGCCCGGCTGCTGGCCCGGCTGCTGGCCCGGCAACTTCCGCAAGATGAGAGGGTGATGATTGTCCCCGTCCCAACGGCGACGTCACGGGCGCGGATGCGCGGCTACGATCAGGCGCAGTTACTGGCCCGAGCGCTTTCCCGCCAAACCGGGCTTGCCTATACTCCCTGCTTGCGTCGTATGGGGCAGCATCACCAGGTGGGGGCGAATCGCCAGCAGCGGATAACGCAGCTGCAGCACGCCTATCGTTGTACTCGGCCGGAGCGCCTGGCCGGGCGGCATGTTGTGCTTGTCGACGATGTGCTTACTACGGGCGCGACACTGGAAGCCGCCGCCGGGGTCGTTAAGGCGGCCGGTGCGCAGCGCGTGAGCGCCGTGACCTTTGCCCAGGCCTGACACAAAATGACTGCCTAAGGGCAGTATTTATCTATGGCGGAGAGAGTGGGATTCGAACCCACGGTGCCGTTTCCGACACGGCAGTTTTCAAGACTGCTACCTTCAACCGCTCGGTCATCTCTCCGTGGCTCTATTCTAACTGACTAATGAGAAAATTCGCTAGCGCTCACGTATGTCGGGTTCGGCATATACCGCTCACTAAATGTTCGTGTTATCGGACCCTCGACGTTCAAATCCCTCCGCGACGCAAACAGAGAGATGCAACCTACCCTTGGCGGATTACATCTCTCTGGCGGAGAGGGAGGGATTCGAACCCTCGCTGGAGCTCGCGCCCCACTAATGATTTAGCAAACCATCCCCTTCAGCCACTTGGGTACCTCTCCTTGTCCTCCCGTACATCTCTGCCCTATCAGCCAACTAGCGTTTAGCCTAAGGGTTACGGTTGTCCTCGCAAAATTCCATTCAGCCGCCCTTGGCGCCTGAGATTGGGATTTTGGTCTTGGCTGCATGCTAAAACAGGAGAATTATACCAGTTTATATCTGTTGTTCAAAGTGTTTTTACGTGTGGGCAGAGTTTGGGGAGGTCTTTGGGGTTTTATGGGGAACAATGTACAATAACGCTTATGGACGATAGTGGCAGCTCAAATCAGCCGGGGCAGATTGTAGCGCCGCAAGGTGGCCCTGGTACAGCTGGTTCGGCGCCTATTGCACCAAATCCTACGACTCCGGCGGTTGCTGCTGCGCAACCCCAAGCTTCGCCCAGTCAACCGGCTCAGACAGCCACTCCACAGGTACGGGAAGAGAACAGCCCGGTGGCGGATGATGTTGCCCCAGATGATGCCAGCCCGGACACGGAAGACTCTCAGCCGTATGCTCTGAATGACGAGGAAAATCCACCCCGCAACACTGCTCCTGCCCGAGGGCCCGTGAGCTGGACCGCCTCGGAGTTCATTGCTCACGATAAATCCTTTGGCTGGTACGCTGTCCTGGTTATCGTCACCTTGGTGGTGGCGGCACTCGTGTTTTTACTTACTCGGGATAAGATTTCGACCGGCGTGGTTATCATAGCGGCGATTGCGTTGGGTGTATACGGTGCCCGTAAGCCCCATCAGCTGCAATATGCGCTCAACGACGGCGGGGTGCATATCGGACAAAGATACTACCCGTTCGACATGTTCCGCTCGTTCGCACTTATTGAGGAAGGAGCCTTTTCGAGCATCGCGTTCCGGCCGCATAAACGGTTCGGCCAGCTCGTGACGATCTATTTTGATCCTAAAGACGAAGATGCGATCGTGGATCTGCTATCGAGCCGGCTTCCCCTGGAAAAACGCGGGCAGGATGTAGTAGACAGCTTTATGCGCAAAATCCGTTTCTAGCGTGGCCCTTGGTACCGATTTAGTCGTCTCTGCGGTTACCTGATTCTAAAAACAGGGGTCAATTGACCCCTGTTAGCCACACTGATGACCGGTCGCTAGCGCCGGAACAATCGTGTGCTGCGGCGTTCCTTGCTGTCCAGCTTATGCTCCATACGTGAGATGAAATTCCGCCGCCGTTCCCGATTGTCCCATTTGTCGTACATATCCATTAATTCTTGCGCCGTGTCTTCCGACATTGCTACCCTCCTTTTAATGTTAGGCACAAGGGTATTATCAGATATATGCCTAAGCACAAGCTGTAAAGTATTTCACTTTTAGTACAATAGATTTATGGTTGACCTGCAAAAGCGTCTGAAATGGCTCGATACGCTGCAACAAAAACATTCCCCGCTTGCGTTTGCGGTGGCTATTGTAAAGAAGTATGGCGAGGACCAGGGGGGATACCAGGCGGCACTTATCACATACTATGGCTTTCTGTCGCTGTTTCCGCTGCTGCTGGTGCTTACGACATTGCTCAGATGGCTGCCGCTGGCCGGAAACGGCTTTAAGGAGCAGATTATCGACGGGGCCACGGATTATTTCCCGATTATCGGGACCGAGCTGCAGCACAGCGTGCACGGATTCAGCAAGACCGGATTGCCGCTCATTCTTGGATTTTTGGTGTTGCTGTACGGGGCGCGAGGTGTGGCGGATGCTTTCCGCCACGCGGCGAACAATATCTGGGGCGTACCGATGCGTGAGCGCAGCGGGTTTCTGCCGGCGCTCGCCAAGAGCGGCAAATTGGTGCTTGGCGGGGGCATCGGGTTCATTGCGGCGGCTATCTTGGCCAGTTATGCTGGTGCGGCGGGGCATGACTTCGGGCTGAGGCTGCTGTTTTTGCTTTGCAACTTGGTGCTTTTGTTCGGGTCGTTCCAGTTTATTATGCGCACGGCTCTGGCGCGCACGGTGCACTTTCGTGACATATGGTTCGGCGCGGCGCTAGCCACCGTAGGCCTGTTCATCCTGCAAAATGCCGGCGGGTATATCATCACCCACGAGCTCAAGAATCTTAATAATCTCTACGGTACGTTTGCGGTCGTGCTCGGGCTGTTTTTCTGGCTGTATTTGCAAACGCAACTGATCGTGTATGCCATGGTAGCGGACACGGTGCGTTCGCATAAACTTTGGCCGCGTAATCTGTTTTAGCGCCCGTTTTACCGGCTGTCGGGCTACATCTCGTTGGCGCTGCGCTGCGGATCAAGGAATATATCTTCAATAGCCTTTGGTTTCATGGTCTCGCTCCCTTTACACAGTAGTACCATAAGCCGCTCCGCTGCGGCGCTTCAACCAAATATTTCACATTGCCCTTCCTGCTTGTGCCGTGCGTGGCGGCCCAAAATGAGTAGCCTGTTGCTATAATCTTCGTATGCAGCGGAAGCTTATGGTTGTTTTGTTCCTGATTGGGGTCGGCCTGTTGCCCACACGCCTGTCTTTTGTGTCGTTCGTGATACTTTTGGCACTCATCACCTGGCTGAGTATGGGTAAGCGGGCCAATCCGCTTCGGCAGTTTGTGTGGGTATATGTCGTGTACTTTTGTGGTGTTATCGTGGTGTACCAGCTGGCGTGGTTTGCCCGTGCCCGTATTGCACCGGTTGTTATTCTGGTACTTCTCGCGGTAGCGGCAGCGATTCTGTTGTGGCTCAAGCGTGGCCACGGGCCGGCCGCATTTGATTTTAGGATAAGCAGCTGGCTCGGGATACTGGCCGCGCTCGGTATATGTTGCTACATTAACCTGCCCGTATTGCTGCACCCCTCATCCGCTGCGGTTTTGCAACAGGCCGCGAGAACGAACGACGACATTAATCATGTTACGCTCGTCGAGACTGATCGCCAGATGCAGGGGTATGTATACAAAGCGAGCCCGGGCAGCGCCCGGCTGCTTGACCCGCGTATGGTTGGCTATCCACAGGGGTGGCACATGAATGGAGCGGTGTCCGAGTCGTTTTTTGTCCGTTTGCTGGGATCCGACACGGTAGCCCACCGGTTGCTGAGCTTTTTACTGTACAAGACCTGGTGGGTGTTTATTGCCACGTTTTTCGTATACGAGTGTGCTCTGGCTGCTGCCCGGACATTTTTCAGACAGAAAAGCCCTGGACACATCTGGTTGCTTGGCGGCGGCAGTTTCGTGCTTGCTGCCTACCTTCTGGTGGCACTTTACGGATACGGGTTCCAGAATTTTATCGCCGATACCGCATTGTTCCTGGCAGCCTTATGCCTTATCGCTAAGGTGCTTCGTGCGCGGGATTCGCCGGAAAAGCGCCTGGGTTTGCTGGGGCTCGCGCTGGTGACGGTCGGGATTGCTTGTGTATGGGTTTTGCCGGGTGCAGTAGCGGGGCTGCTGTTGCTGGTGCTTGTGTGGTATGCGTGGGCGAGAGACCGCGGGCTGCTGCGCGTGTATGACTGGGCTCTGCTGGCTATTGCTGGTTTGCTCGCTTTGTCTCAAGTGTACATCACCTGGGCCACTATTGGTACCGGCCAGATCGACGAAGGAGGCGCTGCACCGCCGCTTAGTAGTATCGGGGCCATCGTTTTTATTGTATGTGCGCTCGTGCTGGCACTTGTTAGTCCCAAGGTACGCAAAAGATATTGGCTTGTGTTCTGCTTGGCTTTGGCGAGCGTGGAGTTTCTGTGTCTGGCGGCATATCAGAAAGTTTTTCTCGGCAAGCTCAGCTATTACGACGTAAAACTGGCGTTCTTTGCAGTGATCGTAACGAGTGCGTTCGTGCTGGCGCTGTTGAGTACCCGGCGCGTGACTGGTCGGCACTCGCTTGCACTAAGGATTGGCGCAGTGGTGGGCTACGTAATTATCGTGCCGCTCCTGCTGGGTTTAAATTTGAAGCGGTCCGCCTTCCCTATCAAAAACGGTGTGTCGATACAGCTGACGACAGCCCGGCAGGTGTTGCAGGCAAAAGATAGCAACCAGGGTTTCGTTATCTATGGCGTCACGAAAGAGGAGACGTATCTGGCGACGAAGCTGTATTCCGAGGTGCAGCCGTACGATAGCCCGCAGCGCCAGGCACTTCTCAACGACTTGCAGAACGAGATTGGGCAGTAGTCCAGGCCGGCCTTTCGTACGAGTGGCAAGCGTTTCCCTGTGCTTTTGTGGTATCATACGTGGCATAAGCAGTAAGGCGGCCCGTTCACGAGGGGGATATGAGCCAAGACGTTTCTAGGTCGATGGGAGCAAGTGCGCGCCTTGCCTGGTCGTTCCTGTTGGGGCTGGCCGTGGCGTTGATATTGGTAGTGGCCGGGCGCCTGCGCTATGCACCGTTGGCTGGCTGGGATACGCTGGCCATTGTATTTACCGGCACTTCCCTGCTGACCGTTTTGCCGTTCGATGCCGCGGCTACCCGTTCACACGCCTTACGCGAAAATCCGGGCCGGGCCGCCGCCGATGTACTGTTGGTGGTTACGAGCCTCGCAAGTATTGCCGCCGTCGCGGTACTGCTCGTACTCGCCCATAAAACATCAGGGGTAGAGCGCAATATGGATATCGGCCTGGGCCTCTTTAGTATCGTGGTGTCGTGGGCGGTGGTGCATACCGTATTCATGCTCAAATATGCCCGGCTCTATTACGGCCACCCCGAGGGAGGCATCGATTTTAACGACCGCGAGTCGCCGCGCTACCTAGATTTTGCCTACCTGGCCTTTACTGTCGGTATGACGTTCCAGGTGTCCGACACCGATCTCCAGACCAAAACCATCCGCACCACCGTGCTTCGGCAGGCTCTGCTTGCCTATGTATTCGGCACAGTTATCATCGCGGTAACGATCAATACTCTGGCGAGCCTGTCACTATAAACCCCTGTTAGCCTATTCCACCACTTCCCGCATCAACATATAAAATTGCTCACCCTTCGGTGAGCAATTTTATATGGCGGAGAGGGAGGGATTCGAACCCTCGGAACCGTTGCCGGCTCACTTGTTTTCGAGACAAGCCAGTTCAACCACTCCTGCACCTCTCCCCTAGGTGTCTATTTTAACAGGTATTTACCCCTGGAAAAAAAGTTTTACATCTGTTACTATAAATGGTGTTTATTTAAAGAATAAGCACCCGTAGCTCAGCTGGATAGAGCGTCGGCTTGCGGAGCCGAAGGTCGTAGGTTCGAATCCTGTCGGGTGTACCAGTACAAAAACCTCAGTTTTTGTTGAGGTTTTTGTATATTCAGTACGCAGATTAAGGGGTAATACAGTTGTATATATTACTGCTTGCGTGCCGCTTCGTTTGCAGGGTACAATCCGCTCATGGGAAGCACAGCAGAGGGAGTTATAAACAGAAAAATTGCCAACCGCAAAAGACAGGCGCCCGTGCTTGAAAAGCTGGACGCCTTTTTTCATATAGCGGCCAGGGGATCGACCGTCGGGCGCGAAGTTCGGGGAGGCTTCGTGACGTTCTTTGCCATGGCATACATCATCGTACTTAACCCGATTATTCTGGCGAGCGGGGTCGACAAGTTCGGCCGCCACTTGGGCATTGCCGGGCTGACAACCGCCACGGCGCTCATCGCGGCCATCATGACGGCCATGATGGGTCTGGGCGCTAATCTGCCGCTGGCCATTGCCGCGGGCTTGGGGCTTAACGGCGTGCTCACCTTCACCATCGCGCCAACCATGAGTTGGCCGGACGCCATGGGCTTAGTCGTTATCGAGGGTATCGTTATCTGTATTTTGGTCGCGACGGGGCTTCGCAAAGCCATCATGGAGGCGATCCCGCTACCGCTCAAGGAAGCAATTTCGGCCGGCATCGGCCTGTTTATTGCCTTTATCGGCCTGGTAGACTCCGGCTTCGTAACAATTCCGAAGAGCCTCGCTACACCGGTGCAACTTGGCGCTACCGGCCAATTGGGCGGCTGGCCGATTGCTGTATTCTGCTTTGGCTTGCTACTGATGATTGTGCTCATGATGAAGAAGATTAAAGGCGCCCTGCTGATCGGTATTGTTGCCTCCACCGTACTTGCGGTCATCATCAATGCCGTCGCCAAGGTAACGAACTGGGGCACGGTCACCCCAAGCGTGCCGCACAGTATCATAGGTGCGCCGAATTTTAGCCTGATTGGGCACTTCAGCCTGTTTGGTGGCTTCGCCGAGGCCGGCATCATCACCGGTATCGTGTTCGTGTTTACCCTGTTTCTGAGTGATTTCTTCGATGCCATGGGCACGATCACGGGTATTTCCAACCAAGCCGGCCTGCTCGGCAAGAAAGGCAATCTGCCGGTCATCAACAAGGCTCTATTCATCGATGGCCTGGCGGCAGTCGCCGGCGGTGCCGGCTCCGGCAGCTCCAATACGGCATTCGTCGAGTCATCTTCCGGTGTCGGCGAAGGTGCCCGCACGGGGCTAGCCAGCGTCATTACCGCGCTGCTCTTCGTGGTAGCGCTGTTCCTTACGCCGCTCACCACCATTGTGCCCAGCCAGGCAGCTACGCCGGCGCTCATCATCGTCGGTTTCCTCATGATGATGCAGGCCAAGAACATCCCGTGGGACAATTTTGAGATTGCCCTGCCCGCCTTTTTGGCGCTGGTGCTCATGCCGTTTACCTACTCCATTACCAATGGCATCGGCGCGGCGGTCATCGCCTACGTTTTGCTGCGTACGGTCAATGGTAAATTCAAGCAAACCCATTGGCTGCTCACGGCCATCGCTGGCCTGTTCGTCATTTACTTCTTCCTTTCCCCTATCGAGCGTCTACTGAACGTCGGCTAGCTTGCAACAGGGGTACAATAGAGGTATGCAGGATTCGATTTTCACGAAGATCATCAAGGGTGAGATTCCTTGTCACAAGGTGTACGAAGACGACAAGACGTTTGCCTTTCTCGACATCCACCCGATCCACCCCGGTCATGTGCTGGTGGTGCCTAAGAAGCAAGTGGATCTGCTGTGGGATCTGGACGATACCGACTACCAGGCTGTAATGGCTACGGCTAAAAAAGTTGCAAAGCGCATCAAAGAAGTACTGCGGCCGGTACGTGTCGGGGTGCACGTAGCCGGGCTGGAAGTTCCCCACGTTCATATTCACCTCTTTCCTTTTAGCTCAAACGAAGATTTTTGGACCCGGCCCGACTCGAGCGCCGAGCCCGACCATGCTGCACTTGCCGAAATGGCCAAGAAACTGGCCTTTTAGGCTTACAATAGAGGCATGTCCGATACACTTGTGGCAATTCTTTTCGGCCTGGGCATTGGCGGCTGGGTGTACTCCCAATTGGCCCGGCGCAGCGGTAATGCTAACCCCGGTAGTACATTTACTGTCGCCGGCATTGTCGGCCTGGTAGCAGCAATTATCATTTTTACGGTGTTTAAGTTCATACTGCACATCTAGAATCCGGGCTCTCTAGCCATTTCGTACCAGATACCTTCCCTTTTTACTCCTTAGTTGGTACTATATGGCTATGAATGCGGGTGGAGGAGTTACGTCTGAGCTGGCTTTGGGCAAGCGTTTGCAAGCGGCACGGCGCCAGGCCGGTCTCACGCAGCAGCAGCTCTGCAGCCAGGCGAATATTAGCTACTCTACCCTTGCCAAGATAGAGCGCGGCGCCATCAAGACTCCGTCGGTCTTTACTATACAAAGTATAGCATTGGCTCTGCACACAAGTATCGATGCGCTGGTGGGCATGGACAATGCTGCCCCGGCCGTGCCGCAGCGTACGGTGTCCAAGAGTGGTGTCCGTTTCGTGTACTTCGACCTCAACGATTGCTTGGTGCGTTTTTATCACCAGGCGTTCGCTAATCTGGCGCGGGACGCCGGCGTATCCAGTGATATTGTGGAGAGCATCTTCTGGCAGTACAACGACGCCGTGTGCCGCGGCGACACAAGTATCGACGAGCTCAATACGGTGCTCGCCCGGCGGCTGGACATGATGGTTGACTGGAATAAATATTATCTGGCAGCGGTGCAGGCCATGCCGGGCATGGGTGAGCTGGCTGCCTGGGTGGGCGAGCGTTACGGCATAGGAATCTTTACCAACACCATGCCGGGGCTTGTCGATGCCATGCTGCGCGGCGGCGTATTGCCGCAGCTGCACTACGACGCGATAATTGACTCCTCGGTGGTGCATGCACTTAAGCCCGAGCCGGAGGTATTTGAGATTGCCGCCTCACAGGCGGGAGTTGCCCCGAGTGAGTTGCTGCTGGTGGACGACAACCGGTCCAACCTGGCGGCCGCCGGAAAACTGGGCTGGCACACGCTACTGTTCAATGCCTACGAGCCGGCCGAATCCATTGAGAGCATCCGAATCGCCCTCGACCCCGCTTAGCAGGGTGAATGCTAGAGGCTAGTGGTTGCCCAGTACCGTAATTGCGGGCAGTGTATCCAGGCGCCAACTTTGAACGGCTCCGACAGGCAACGTTTTCCCGGCACGAAAGTCCTCAATTGCTCTTAGAACTGTCGGCGCACGCAGCTTGTGTAACGAATCTAGCTCAACGATTTCCTGATATGTCAGAGCCTTAACGATCGAATGTTCATCGGAGTGGAATATTGCGTCGTCGGCCACGCTGCCGGTGAAGATTGCGAAGACAACATTGTTGCCCGATGCTATCACGGTCTGGTAAATCCCCAAGAAGTGTTCAACCGTTATATCAGTGCCGGTTTCTTCCTTGGCCTCACGGGTGATGCACTGCAGGAGATCTTCGTCCGTCTCCAAGGTGCCGGCCGGCAGATTGAAATAGCCGGATTTTTCGCCGCGGACCTCTTGTACCAGTATGTATTTGCCGGCTTTTCTCAGGACTATGCCGCAACCTATGAAGAATGCCATGGGGCAAGTATAGCTTCGCTAAAAGTGGTAGGCAACGGCAGTGGGTTGTTACACCTGGATGAAACGGGCGTACTCCGCCTCAAGCGTGGACATGAGCTGCTGGGCCTCGGCCAGCTGTTGCCTGGTTTGTTCGACGATTGGTTCAGGCGCGTTCTCAACGTACTTTTTGTTAGCCAAGCGCCCTTTGAGCTGCGTTGTGAGCCGTTTCTGGGCCTCCTGACGGGTTTTTAGCTCGGAGAGGTATGCATGAGCGGTTTCGCTGCTGATATCCAGCCAACAGCGGTATTTTGTCCGCGTAAGGTTGAGGCCGGAGCCGTTCTGCACTGCCTCAACGGCCTTTAGATGCGCCAATTGCTTGATAAGCCCGGCGTTGGCCTGCAGAACCGGCTCACCGGTGTGGTATAGCGTGACGCCTTTCACCTTAAGCGCGGTAATGATATAGCGGGTCTCGGTGATAACATCCTGTACTGCCTCGAAATCTTTAACTGCAGCAGCGTTTGCGCGCGGTACTTCCGGCCAACGGTGTGTAGCTAGCGTGGTGACTTCCTCGGTGTTGCCGAGTGTCTGCCAGATGGTTTCGGTGAGGAATGGCGCGAATGGGTGGGCGATGGTCAACGTAGCTTCCAGGCAGTACTTCAGAAGCCCTTCATTTGGCTGTGCCTTGCTTGCCTCGACGTACCAATCGGCAAAATCATCCCACACGAAGTGGTACAGCATTTCGTAGCCTTCCGCAAAACGGTATTTGTCCAGGTGCGCGGCAATAGCGTCAGCCGCTTGCCCCAGTCGGCTGAGTATCCAGTGGTCGGCCGGGCTTCGCGGCTCCGGCTTCTCTGCCCCCTGCCCTGCGGCGTGTTCCTGCCCGGTGACGCTCTCGATGTAGCGCGCCACGTTCCAGAGCTTATTGCAGAAGTTACGTGCTTCCTCGACACGCCGGGGGTCGTAGCCGCGGTTCACCGCCGGCACACGTCCGGCGACGATGCCCATGCGCAGCGCGTCCGAGCCGTAAGCGTCGATGACTTCTATGGGGTTTATGACGTTGCCGAGCGATTTGCTCATCTTGGCGCCGTCCTCAGCCATGACGTACCCGTGCACGTATACGGCCGTAAACGGCACGGTGCCGGTGATGTAGAGCCCCAGCATAATCATGCGCGATACCCAGGGGTAGAGAATTTCCCCGCCGGTTTCCATAAGGCTCAAGGGGTAGAATGTCTTAAAATCATCGCTGTCGGGGTAGCCGAGCGTCGCGTACGGCCACGAGCTGCTGGAAAACCAGGTGTCGAACACGTCGGGGTCGCGGTGATACGTCTTGCCGTCTACCTCTATAATTTCCTGCTCTACCCGCTCGTCGTATATCCAGTCGTCGGGGTCGTCCACGTTCTGGAATGCCGGAATGGGAATCCCCCAGGCGATTTGCCGGCTGATATTCCAATCGCGTAAGGCCTCCAGATAGCCGATGAGCTGCGCCTGCTTTGCCTGGGGGTAAAACGTGATCTTCCCTGCCCGCAATGCCGCAATGGCCGGTTTGGCCAGGGGTTGCATGTCCACGAACCACTGATCCTTCAGTAGCGGTTCTATCACCGTGGCGCACTTGTAACAGTGCCCCACGTTGTGCACGATTTCCTCGGTTTTTACCAGATATCCGCCCGCTTCCAGGTCGGCTGCTACGCGTTTGCGCGCCTCCTGCACGGTAAGGCCGCGGTAGCGCTCTGGTACCGCGCTGTTTAGCTTCCCCTCGTAGTCGATAATCGTGAGCTTGGGCAGCGAGTGCCGCTCAGCAGCGTCATAATCGTTCGGATCGTGCGCCGGGGTGAGCTTCACCGCCCCTGTTCCGTATTGCATATCCACGAAATCGTCCGCCACTATCGGCACTTCCCTGCCAATAAGCGGCAGACGCACTGTTTTGCCTGCCAGGCCGTCGTAGCGTTTATCGCTGGGGTGTACGGCCACACCGGTGTCGCCTAGCATGGTTTCCGGCCGGGTCGTGGCCACTACCACTTCCCCGCTGCCATCGGCCAACGGGTAGCGGATGTACCACAGTTTCCCTTTCTCTTCTTTGTGCACCACCTCTATATCTGCGAACGCCGTTCCGTGGAAGGTGCAGAAGTTTACCAGTCGCTTACCTCTGTAAATGAGCCGTTCGTCCCACATTTTCTTGAATGTCGCATATGCCCGCTTCACCACTCGCTCATCGAGCGTGAATGTAAAATGTTTCCAATCCACGCTGGCGCCCAGACGGCGATACTGCGTCTCAAAATTTTGGCGGTTTTGCGCCACGAAGTCCCATATCTGGCCGTACAGAGCTTCACGAGAAAAATCAAAGCGGCTTTTACCCTGCTTAGCCAGTACCTTTTCGTATACCGACTGCGTCTCAAATCCGGCGTGGTCCGCCCCTGGTACGAACAGCGTCTGATCTCCTTTCAGCCGGCGGTAGCGCACGGCAATGTCCTCCAGCCCGAGCGTCAGTGCGTGGCCGATGTGCAGGTTGCCGTT
>DASVGU010000047.1:0-5086 GCA_036379375.1 Saccharimonadales bacterium (SeqCode) | reverse complement strand
GCCAGCAGAGCAGTCGGCCCTGCAGCACTCTTGGCGCACTGCCGCGTCAGGTGTTCCGCTGCTCGCTCACCGTACCCAATGTACGACTCCCTCCGCTGCTCGCACCTTCCTTGCATTGCATCCAATTGCAGAACTTGCATTGTGTTCATTACAGGATCCATTGTAGCAGAGCGCGATGCGGCAATAAATACTATGTGTTCAGAAGTGTTGTTATGAGCTCTACACTCTGCGCAATTTCATCCCTGTTATTAAGCCAATGAATACCAGAATTACGCTTGAACCAAGTGCGCTGTTTTTTGGCCAGCTTCAGGTCATTTTGGCGAAACCTTTCCTTGGCCACAGAAAGCGTAACCTTGCCTTGTACGTAGTCCGCAAACGCGCGATACCCAGGCGCTTTCATAGGCTCGCAGTCCCAGCCGTAGCGCTCCCCCAGCCGCTGCACCTCGTCCGCAAATCCGGCAGCCACCATAGCATCTACCCGCCGCTCGATGCGCTCATGCAAGTCCTCTTGTTTGCGCCTCAGCCCCAAAATCAGCGTGTTTTCGCGCAAAGCGTGCCGCCGTGTCGGGCGCGCACCGTTATTCTCTATCAGCCGGATGACCCGGCGCTTGTTGCGCAGGTCAATACCGTCCATGTCCAGCCCCAGCTCGCGGGCACGTTGCAACACCTCAGACAAACTCAGTGCGTTCAGCTCCTGGCGCAGCTCCGGGCTCGTCGCCGGCAAAAAGCTGTAATCAAACAACACGCTATCGATGTACAGACCCGTCCCGCCTACCATAATCGGCAATTTTCCGCGGCTTACTATACTTTGTATAGCATTGACCGCTAACCTCTTAAACAGCACTGCGCTGAAGCCTTCCAGGGGGTCGGCAACATCTATGAGATGATACGCCACTTCCGCCCGCTCTGCGGCCGACGGCTTCGCCGTGCCGATGTCAAACCCCTTGTACACTGCCCAGGAGTCCGCCGAAATAATCTCCCCATTGAGCCGCTTGGCCAGCTCATGTGCCAACGCACTTTTCCCGCTGGCCGTCTCCCCGACGATAACTACCAGCGGCGGCACTAGAACAGCCCCTGTTGCGCCCCGGTCGGCTCACCGTCCGGCCACCAGAGCAACTTAGCAACATCCACCGTATACTCCTCCGACACCTCATATCCCTCCGCCGCCAGCACTTGTCTATGCCCGCGTCGCCCGCCAGGATAGCCCGATGCCAGCCCGCCGCGCTTATTTACCACCCGCTGCCACGGCAAATCCGGATCACCAAAATGGGCAATCCCGCCCACAATCCGCGCCGCCCGCGCATTACCGCAAAGCGCTGCCAGCTGCCCATACGTCATCACCCGGCCGCGCGGAATCTGCGCTACCAACGCCTCCACCTGCTCGCGGAAGCCGGGCAAGCTTGGGTCACCGGGCAAGCCAGACTCAACTGATTCCATCAAAATATCCCTGCACTGCCTGCCAATCCCGGCACCGCACCACGCCCGGCGGCAAAGCCGGCGCACCCGCACCGCTGTTCCACGGATATTCGCCAAACAATATCGCCCGTATGCTGCCCGCGGCCGCGGAGTAACAGTGCTTCGGCTGATCATCTATCAGGTACCGTGCCCCGATTGAGCGCAATATGTCTGTTTTGGTCATTTTCTCTGCCCCCACCTTACCGGAATCCCAAATCCCCGAAAAAACCACCTGCGAGAACACCCCCGTACCGATATACCGATCCAACCAATCGAGTGTCTCCTGGTGTACGCTTTCGCGTCTCGAAGTTACTACCACCAGGTCAAACCGCTCGCGCAAGTGTTCCAGAGCCTCGCGCGCCCGGGTAATCGGCTGGTAGCTACCCTCAACCCCCGGCGCATGGAGCTCAGCAGCTCGCCGCGCCGATTCCTCACCGCTCACATTCCACATCGCACCCCAAAATTCCTGGTAGTCGTCCAGCGTGAAGTTATATCCCCAGTGCTCATTGCTGTACGCAATTACAAACGGCGCTTCCGCCGCCAGCACATCATCTATATCCACCGCGATAATCGGCCGCTTCTTCACGCTCGCACTCACTCTCTACGCTCCCCGCTGCAACCCCTTGAAGTATTCCCGGACGGCGAGCCAGTCCGCCGCTCGAGTCACGCCCGATGGCAACGCGCCAATGTTCCGGTTCCATGCATAGCTACCAAACAGCAGCGCCGGTATACCTATCGACGCGGCCGCAAAGCAATGCTTGGGCTGGTCATCTATCAGATAATTTGCGCCCACAGAGGTCAGCAGATCAGCCTTCGTGAGCATATGGGTGTCTTTCCTCTCCCTGTTATCATAAAAGCCAGCCAAATAAATCTCCTCAAATACCCCGCCAAAGTGCCGGTCGATCCAGTCCAACGTATCTTGCCGTACGTCACTCGCCCGTGCCGAAGTTACTACCAGCCTATAGCGCTGCGCCAGCTCACCGAGCACTTCTTTGGCTTTCTCGCGCGGATTGTACGTCTTCACGAGCCCAGAGGTGTAGAAATGCTGCGCCCGCCGCTCCAGCTCAGTCTGGTCGACCTTCCACATTTTCACCCAGTCTTCATCGTAATCATCGGCGCTGAGGTGCGTCCCCCACTTCTGGTTGCTGTACGCCACCCACGCCTCAACGCTCACCGCCAGCACATCGTCGATGTCTACCGCAATCACCTGCTTGCCCATGCGCCCTATTGTAACACCTATGAGAGATGAGCAGCCCGCGCGTAACGCACTCTCCCAATACAAAATATAAGGCCCACTGCCCTCTACATCGAACTCTGGCTCACGCGAGCCTTCGCCTCATTGGCTACCGTTTTTAGGAACTCGTCAAAATTCAGCTCCGGGTGCGCTGCCAGCACGTCCATATCCTTGCGAATACGCGGCACCACGCGGTCGGAACTCATCTCTTTCTCGCCAATCACTACCGTGTAGGGAACCTTCCACACCTCAGCGTCGCGGATTTTCTTGCCCACCGATTCGTTAGAGTTGTCGATTGTCACCCGCAGCCCCAGCTCAACCCCCTGGTTCTGCACTTTCTGAGCAAATTCCACGGTGTCCGACTCCTGATTCACGGTGATCAGCCGCACCTGCTCCGGAGCCAGCCACACCGGGAACTTCCCGGCCGTGTGCTCGATGTATACGCTCAGGAAGCGCTCAATGGAGCCGAGTATCGCGCAGTGCACCATCACCGGCCGCTGGGCAGACCCGTCCTCGGCGGTGTATTCCAGCCCGAAACGCTCCGGCTGCACAAAATCCAGCTGCACCGTCGCCACCTGGTGTTCACGCCCGATTGCGTCCGTCACCATGAAGTCAATCTTCGGCCCGTAAAACGCCGCCTCGCCCGCCGCCTCAAAGTACTGCAGCTCGTTCGCCTCGGCCAAACGCCGGATGCTGGCCTGGGCCTCGTCCCACAGCTTTGGCTCGCCCAGGTATCTGTCACTGTCATCGCGGAAGCTCAGCCGCGCCCGCATACCCGTCAACCCCAGGGTGGTGTACAGCGTCTGGATGTCGCCGATCAGCCCGGCCACCACGCCCTCCACCTGGTCCGGCCGCGCGTAGGCGTGGCTGTCATCCTGGGTAATGCTGCGCACCCGGCTCAAGCCGCCCAGCTCGCCCGTCTTTTCGTCGCGGTATACTGTAGTCGTCTCAAAATATTTGATGGGCAGCTCGCGGTAACTCCGCGGCCGGCTGGCATATATCTGGTTGTGATGCGGGCAGTTCATGGGCTTCAGCGCAAATTCGTCGCTCGTTTCCTGGCTCTTAACCAAAAACAGCTCATCGCCAAACTTATCCCAGTGCCCGCTTACCTTATACAACTCTGTCTTGGTGATGTGCGGGATACTCACCCGCTGGAAGCCCGACGCGTGCCGCAGCGATTCGGCAAACTTCGCCAGCTCATCGCGCAGCACCGTGCCGCGCGGTGTAAACAGGGGTAAACCCGACCCCACCAGGTCGCTAAACAGGAACAAATCCAGCTCCTGCCCGAGCCGCCGGTGATTGCGCAGCTTGGCCTCCTCCAGCATCTTTAAGTAATTATCCAGTTCTTTTTGGCTCGCAAACGCCACGCCGTACATCCGCTGCATCTGGGGGTTTTTCTCGTTGCCGCGCCAGTAGGCCCCGGCCACGCGCATCAGCTTAAACGCCCCCACCTTGCCGGTCGATTCCGCATGCGGTCCCCGGCACAGGTCGGTAAAGTCGCCGTCCTTATAAAATGACACATTCTCCACCGCCGAGCCGCCGCCCTCGGCAATCGTCCCCATCTCATCGGCGCTCAGATCTTTCGCCACCGTTGTCCCGGCGCGTTTCAGATCATTCAAAAGCTCCTCTTTATACGGCTGCTCGGCGTCCCGCGCCCACTGGATCGCTTCGTCAATCGGCTTTTCGAACCGCTCAAACGGTACATCCGCCTCTATAATCTTGCGCATTTCGGCCTCAATCTTAGCAAAATCTTCCTCGGAGATTTTCCTATCCGGCCCCAGATCGACATCATAATAAAACCCGTTCTCCACCACCGGCCCCACACCAAGCTTTACATCCGGCCACAGCTTCTGAATCGCCCCCGCCATAATATGCGCCAGGCTGTGCCGCATGGCGTACAGCTTGTCTTCATCTCGTCCTTGCTCGCCCATATTGCTTCCTCCCCTTCATAATAAAAACACACGCTCGGTCAGATACTATCTTTCCTTCGCGTGCTCAGGTCCGCAAATGCCGGAGGTTCCACCTAAGCGTTTACTCTTGCAACTCTATTTTTACGTCAATCGTTGCCACACCGACGAAGCTCCATGGTTGGTGAGTCCACTTCACCGCTTACAGCCACAGTGTATCACTTCCTGCAAACGGCTTGCAATCCCGGACCGCGAGACAGCAGTGCGGTGGCCCCCCAGCCCAAGGGCACGCAAAGATCCCGGCGCCCGCAAAGTGTACCCTCCTTTTGCCGGCAACAAAAAAGCGATTGAATGATCTCGCACGCCATTCAATCGCTTCATGGTAGAGTCTACGCCCTAAAAGCGCTCTCAAAACTTCACCGTAGCTCCTATCTTATCAGTACTAGCCATATGATGCTAGTACTTTTATGCTGTAATTCTTACTATCCAC
>DASVGU010000046.1:0-4677 GCA_036379375.1 Saccharimonadales bacterium (SeqCode) | reverse complement strand
TGCGTGACCATGGTGTAGGGCCCGGTCGAACGGGCGTGAATCTTGTCGGTAACCATGTGGTTCAGTTTATTCATGTACATGACACCCACCGTCGTGCGCTCGCGGAATGCCTCGCCGCTGCGGCCGTCGTACAGCTGCTGCTTGCCATCCTCGGGAAAGCCTGCTTCCTTGAGTAATTCCTGGATCTTTTCCACCGGCACGCCGTTAAATGACGGGCTCGCTACCTTGAAGCCCAGGGCTCGGGCAGCCATGCCCAGGTGCGTTTCAAACAGCTGGCCGATGTTCATGCGGCTTGGCACACCCAGCGGGTTCAACACAATATCTACCGGGGTACCGTCTTCCATGAACGGCATGTCCTCCACAGGCAAAATGCGCGCAATCACACCCTTGTTGCCGTGACGGCCGCCCAGCTTATCACCGACGCTAATCTTGCGCATCTGGGCTACAAAGACCTGGATTTGCTTGATGACACCAGCCTTCAGCTCGTGCCCCGTTTCGCGGCTAAACACCTTAACGCCCACGACTTTGCCGTGTTTGCCATTGCTCATGCGCTGCGACGTGTCGCGGACTTCTTTAGCCTTTTCACCGAATATAGCACGCAACAGTCTTTCCTCACTGGAAAGTTCCTGCTCGCCCTTCGGAGTAATCTTGCCCACCAGGATGTCACCGGGGTGTACTTCGGCGCCGACACGCACGATGCCTTCCTCGTCGAGGTGACGCAATACGTCCTCAGATACGTTCGGGATATCGCGCGTGGTCTCTTCCGGACCAAGCTTAGTCTCGCGAACTTCTATCATGAAATCAACGATGTGAATGCTGGTAAGGGTGTCATTTTCTACCAAGCGGCGGGAAATGATAACAGCGTCTTCGAAGTTGTAGCCGGCCCAGGGCATAAATGCCACGAGCAAGTCTTTGCCCAGCGCCAATTCACCGTGCTCCACCGACATACCGTCAATAAGCACATCGCCTTTCTTTACTTTGTCACCACTGGAAACGCGCACTTTCTGGTTTATGGACGTGCCCTCGTTACTGCGCACGAAGTGCTGCGGCTCGTAGGTAACGGTTCCGTTCTTGTAGCGAACCACCACTGTATCGGCGCTGGCTTTCGTGACCTCGCCATCGGCCTCGGCCAATACCAGTTGGCCGGTGTTGCGGGCTGCGGGGCCCTCGAGGCCGGTACCGACAATTGGCGCACGTGGGCTGATAAGCGGCACTGCCTGGCGCTGCTGGTTGCTGCCCATGAGTGAACGATACACATAGTTCTTCTCGATAAACGGAATAAGTCCGGCCGAGCTGCCAATAATCTGGTTGTGGCTTGCGTCCATGTGTGTAACGTCATTGGCGTCAACTTCGCTGGACTTCTGATTGAGACGGGCACCGACGCGTTCATCTAGGAAGTAGCCGTTCTCGTCAACTTTGTTACCGCCGCCGGCAATAACGGCGGAAGCTTCTTCATACGCATCCATGTACACGACATCGTTGGTCACCCGTGCCTTTACCGGCCAGGTAACCCTGCCGGTAACCTTGGCGAGCTTGGCGACATCGGCCGCAATAATGGTCTTGCCGGCCTTGACGAGCACTGCGCCCTTCTCATCCTCAAGATCAAGTGCAGCGATGTGGCCAGCGGCGTCTTTCGCCGTCACAGCGTTAACCACCTTGCGGTACGGTGTCTCAATAAAACCATATTCGTTCACCCGCGCGTAGTTGGCCAAGTTCAGCACCAGGCCGATGTTAGCGCCTTCCGGCGTCTCGACAGCACAAATACGGCCGTAGTGGGTGGCGTGGGCGTCACGCACATCAAACCCGGCACGCTCACGGTTAAGCCCGCCGGGACCCATAGAACTCAGGCGCCGCTTGTGCGCCAGCTCACTGAGCGGGTTAATCTGGTCCATAAACTGGGAAAGTTGCGAGCTCGCAAAGAATTCACGGACTGCCGCCACCACCGGGCGGGCGTTGATGAGTTGGCTCGGTTGCACCGTTTCGATCTCACTCATGCTCATGCGGTCTTTGGTGTTGCGCTCCATGCGCAGCAGGCCGATACGGAACTGACGCTGCACCAGTTCACCTACGAGTTTTATGCGGCGATTGGCCAGAGAATCGATATCATCAGGAGCTTCCTGAGTATTATTCATACGAATAACTTCGGCAATGATTGCCTCCAGGTCACTCAGCCGCATAACGCGGTGTTCGACGGTGTTCGGCACATCCAAGTCCAGCCGTTTGTTGAGCTTGTACCGGCCGACGCGGGAAAGGTCAAACCGCTTAAAGTTGTAGAACATGTTCTCAATAAGGCTGCGGGCGTTATCGACCGTGGCCAAATCACCGGGACGCAGGCGGCGGTACACCTCAATCAGTGCGTCATTCTGGCCTTTGGTGGGATCTTTCTCGAGGGTTGCTTCGAGGTAGCTCAGTTTGCCTTGGTCGACGTGCTTGAACGCATTGCGCATATTGGCCTCGGTCTCGCCGAGTGCGCGCAACAGCGTCGTGACGGCAATTTTGCGCTTGCGGTCAATCTTGACATATATCGCACCGCTCGCCGTGGTCTCGAATTCGAGCCATGCCCCGCGGCCAGGAATAACCTTCGCACCGTAGAGATTAGTTGTACCGTGCTGGTCGGCGGTAAAGAATACACCGGCCGAACGGATAAGCTGGCTCACCACTACGCGCTCTGCGCCGTTGATAACAAATGTACCGCGCGCCGTCATCCACGGGTAATCACCCAGATAGATTTCCTGCTCTTTTATCTCGCCGGTGACCTTGTTGGTCAGCTCGACGACAGCCTTCAGCGGCGCCTCGTAGCTGACGTTGTTCTCCCGAGCCTCGGCCTCGGTCATCTTCGGGTTATCGAAATGATAACTTTTGAAGGTGAGTGATAATTTGGACCCGGTGTAATCGTCGATCGGGCTGATCTCGGCGAGCAGCTCGCCTAAACCTTCATCAACGAACCACTGAAATGATTTATTCTGATGATCCACCAAGTTCGGTAAATCAATCGCGCTGTCGTCCTGCGTGAAATACACGCGAGCAGCGGCTTTCGCACTAGTCGTCTTTGCCATTGCGTCGCTACAATGCCCCCTGTTATAAGTGGTTGATATGTTTTAGTGAATGTTTGCGCCGAAGACACTAAGCTGAGGTTTTTGGTGCTGATCTGCTTTGGCCGTGAGCAGCTTTAGCCCAACTTACACTACTTCTTGTGTACCAGTATACGCGTGACTTTGCACGGGGTCAACACCTGCCATCCCTCTTTTTTGCTCAGCAATCGCAAATCCGTAAAAAACCAAAGTCCTACACCCGCGCGCTAGCGGCTCACGCCGCAAATCATGCAGTTGCTGCTTGCGTTAAGCCTCTCTCTGTATTTTGCCCCGCAGCGGCCAATCCCGCCAGCCTCATCACATTACTCCCGATCCAGCCCAGCTCACTTTCAAAATGCCTATCAACCCAGTAGTCAACCGAGATCCGTTTACCCCAATCAGTATCCGGGCTACCCGCGGCGGCTTCAGAAGGCTGCTGTACATCACTCGTCAAAGCTGCTGCAGCCACACCCACCGCCCGCCAATCCTCTAACGCCGTATGAGTGCCAGTAGGAAAGACAGCTTCACCGGTCCGCACAATATACCAGGCACCGAGTACGGCACCGCTCCTGACACGGCGGGATACGTCCCACAAGCTCCGTGCACTAACATGTCTCTCCTCCCTTTCGCTCGCGTAGTGTTTACCGTCAGGCGGTACCAATATCCCCCGGCCGACGCCCACTGCATTGCGCACAGCGCGCGGCAACTCCACCGCTGCCCAGAAAAACTTGCTGAGATCGACACCGCTGCCCAGACGGCCTGACCGCACCAGTGGCTCAAGCGCAACTTCGCTTTCACTGGTTCTAGCCATATATCTGCAATGACCTCTCACGTTCCATGTCTCTCTTTTAGCACATATACAAGCTTCCGGCAAGCTGAAGATGCACGGCTCGAAGTAGCTAGTAGCCTCGCTACAACTTCGGTGGCGTTGTGATAACGGCGTCCACGATACCGTACTTCTTGGACTCGTCGGCCGTGAGCCACTTGTCACGCTCCATGTCCTCGTGGATCTTTTCGGGCTTTTGGCCGGTGTTTCTGGCCATAATTTCTTCCAGCAGTTTTTTAATACGTAAAGATTCACGCAAGTCAATTTCCTGGTCGGTAACTTTGCCGCGGGTGCCGCTGGACGGCTGGTGAATCATCACGGTAGCGTTGGGTAGGATAAACCGCTTGCTCTTCGTGCCGCTGCTCAGCAAAAACGCCGCCGCCGAGGCCTGCATCCCAATACCCACCGTCTGCACATCGTTGGTCACATATTGCATGGTGTCGTAAATGGCCAGGGCGTCGTACACGCTGCCCCCCGGACTATTGATGTAGAAAAATATGTCTTTTTTCGCGTCCTCGGCCTGCAGGAACAATAACTGCGCGACAATCAGGTTGGCCGTGGCCTCGTTGACCTCGCCGCCCAGGAATACGATGCGGTCTTTTAAAAGCCGCGAATAAATGTCATAGGCTCGCTCGTAGCGGCCTTCTTGCTCGATAACGGTTGGAACTAACACGCTCATATATTTACCTCCAGGGTAGATTTTGTATCAGCAGATCTAGTACATTCCGGACGGTTTCTTTGACGGTTTGGTGCTGAGGCACTGCTTTCATACCTCTGATA
>DASVGU010000045.1:0-5298 GCA_036379375.1 Saccharimonadales bacterium (SeqCode) | reverse complement strand
GCGGCCGGTCTCGAATTGGTCTGACGTGAGCATGAATTCTTTAGCGGTAATGGTGTTTTCAGTGAGTTTAGCACCCGAGAGACTGCCAGCTGTTACCGTTCCCTGGGAGCGGGTGGATGGGAATAATACCACTGCTACGTGCGTGTACTTGGCAAACTGCGCCCCCATCCCGAGCAGCGTGACTGTCTTCGTGGAACTTTTACCGTCTTCAGCTGCAATAATCGGCCTGATTCCCCGCGTTTGGACAAGATGTTGCAATCGTTTTACGAGAGAATCGTGGTAGATTTCTAGGCGTTTTGTATCTGCTTCGCCCAGTAGGCGTGCCCTTTCCCCTCGTGCGACATCTATGAGACCCTCGACCTGCCTGAGTGACAAATTCCCCTTTTCAATTTGGCGTGGAGTTACACCTAGGCCGTCTATGGGCGTGTTTTGCTTAGACTCGGGGTATTGAGAGGTATTGCCGCGCCTAAATTGCTGCCATTTGTTTCCAACGCCCTTTTCGGGCGGTACTTCCTTGCCCAGTAGTACCCATTTGTCACCGACTAATGATAAAACGTCTTTGACGATTGGAATGACTGTAGGCTCAGTGCCCTTCATCGGCGCCGTGCTGGTATCTACGGGGCCTTCCTCGCTTGTGGTCTCATCTGAACCAGGGTCTGGAGCCGTCGTGGCTTCTGGGTCACGCACACCGGTTATAACAGCGACCGAGCCGTTGGTAGTGGCGAAGGGCTCCCTTAGTAAATCGTCACCACCGAACGGGACATCAGCACTGTGTCTCCCTGCTTCGCTGTCCATTGTGTTGTCTTCTGCCCAAGGTGGTGTGGGGCCACCGGATCTGGATGTTTCTGCTGCCATTTGTCTATATCTCCCTCTAAGTCGCCGGCATAAGAGGCGACTCCTTACGTTAGTCCCCGTTTTAGACTGTTTGTGAGACAAATGCTGATAAACCCCAGCCTCGCCTGGTTCCTGGCCTGCTACTGAGGCTCTTGCCGGAAACTGGTACAGACGAAGCAAATGACAGGCCCCAGCCCGCATCTGTTAAAATTTAACGTACCACAATGTGTCAAGCAGCGCAACTTTTAGGTGCGGTATAACTTAAGCGGCATAGTTATATTCTAATTCACTTAGTCGCCGGCACTGATGATAGCGGGGAGTTTGTCATCTACGACAACCCGGAGGATGTCCTTGACGTAATTCCGGTCTGTGGCGAACGCACTTTGGAGCTTGCCGGGATACGCCTGCCCCGGGAGCACTGCGCACGATTGGTTTAGCTCGTACTCGATGCCGTTTAGAAATCCCAGCGAAGTACCGGAGCATAGTAGCGCATCTTGCGCCCAAGGTTGGTTAAAAACGTTCTCCAGATCCAGTACGGCGGCACCGTAGCTGCTGTATTTGCGCCAGTCCATAGGTGTTAGCTTGGTGTATGCGCCGTTGCTCTCTTGCTCGGTTCCGTCGACCTTCATGTACGGGCCGCTCCAGCTTGAGCCAGCCTTGACACCAAAGAGATTGTCGCCCTCTACGGCTATTTTAGACGTGCCCCAGTTTGATTCCAGGATGGCCATACCGGTGACGGCGGCGGTGTTCCAGGGATAACCGGCCTGGGTTTGGGCGGACACGAGCGTAAGCACCTTGGTGAGAAATTGCTGTTTGGCCGGGGGCAGGCCCAGTGCTTCTATCATCTGCAGTTGGCGCGCGTTGAGTTGGCCGGACGGAGGGTCGGCCTCTGTGCTGGTGGGGGGAGCTGTGGGCGGACTGCTGGCCGGGGCTGTGGCTGTTTGGCTTGCCGGGATGGGGGTGGCGTCGTGGAATGCCTCCCGAATGCCTGCCAGGGTAATATGGTGGGCTTGCATGTACGGGGTAGTGTGCGGTGGCAAGAACAGCGGGGTTCCCTTCTGGATACCGTTTTTACTGGTAATTGCTGCGTCGTTGCTCTGAATAATTTCGTCGAGTTCTTGCCTGGTCATGCCGGACGCCGAGCCGATTGCCGCCAGGCTATCGTACGGGCTCGCTTGCTCAAATAGATTGTTGTTGACCGGGTTGGTGGGCGTGCTGGTGCTGATAAGCATGCCTGCCCCCGGTACGTACTTCGGGTCTTCCGGTAGGCTTGGATTGCTGTCGAACAGGTCCAAGACACTTTCATGGTCACCGGCAGCCATTTGCCCAAGGCTTTGCATGCCGTTAGCTTCTTCGTATCCGGCAACCACCGGGCCGGGAAGCGTAAAGCAGACGCGCTGGCCTTGCTTCACTGTGTCGTTCGGTGGCGTTAGGGCCGGATTTGCGGCCTTGAGCCGGGGTGCAGATATAAGATATGGGCGATCGGTAGAAAACAGTGTGGCCTGGCTCGCCCAGTCTATCTGCCCTGCACCGCCCTCGACTACCAGCTCGTGAGCACTATCGGTACAAGTGTCGGGCGGCGGTGCAGCGCCTGAGCAGCCTTCGGCGAGCCCCGCTATCGTCGCCACCGCGGCGACGAAGCTGAGTACTCTCGGGTAGTGTGGCACGGGTGCACGGTGAATGTCCGGGGTTGCTGCTTGCTGTGCGGCAGCAGTATCTATACATTCTGACATTTTGGGGTGTGACTCCTGTTTGGTGACTGTGGCGGTGTGTAATGGCAGGTTTCGGGGCTGCCGGATGTATGAGAAGCGATTGTAGGGCTGCATTGGCAGCGTGTCAATGATCCCCTGCGTTTTGACAGGGATGATGAGGGCTGTTTCTAGGGTTAAATCGGCAATGCAACGGCTGGTGGGGGTGAAGGGTGGGGTGGCGATGCCGCTCCGGAATTGCAAAGAGCGACACCGCCCCACCTTACCTCATCCGCCGGGCTGGCCTTGGCCTACCCTCGACGGAGGTCCGAGCCTGTTCGCAGTCGTCCCGTCTGTCAACCCTGTCCATATGTAATGGACAAGCGCCCACGCCCAGAAGTCAAGCACTAATGCCAGCTTTCCTCCGTTGCGGAACGCGTCTGTTGACATCAGTTCTACTGGGTGGAGCCGAGCGAGGATGTTGTACGCCCCTCCGTAGAAGGATATACAAACGATCCAGGCACCTATGACGAAGATTACAAGGGTAAGAACGCCAAAAATGACGATCTCGGTACGCCCGGGTGCGTTGGGGTGCTGCTGCCGTCTTAACGTCAGCTTGTTCTGCACGACTCTTGCCAGGAGCATCCCGAGGACTACGATGACCAGTACTCCACCCCACTGTAAGACGGCTCCGACGAACACATCCTTCGGAGTAGGTGTTGCCTGATTCCCTGTGAGGCTTTGGTCGAAGTTGTGCATTGTCCAGACGCTTAGCCCGACTAAGATCGCCATCGTGAGGAAATTCCTCGTACCGCGCGAAAACGTGTAGCGCGACTTTGGTAGCGAGAACTTCATCTTGCTCATCCCCTTTCGTGGGATGTCGTTGCATTGTCGAAGTACGACAGGAAGAACACTCCCGTCAACTCTCTACAACGCAAAAGTTGGATTTGTGACGGATGTCACCTATCTAGTTCGTGATTTTATAACTGCTTTTGCAGAACGTCAATATTGTGGGTCGTTTAACATTAGCGCCGTGTACAATGTGCAGGCGTGGTAGTTCCGCAATGCTTTGTGGCGGCGTTGGCGGGCTTCCCAGCGCTCGAATAGCAGTGAGCCGTACGGTGGAACGCTGGCGAGCCCGGCGATGATCGCCTTGTAACGGGTCCAGCCCAGGCTTGGGTATAGCCCCAGTGCCGCGATGATGTACGCAAAGAAAATCATGCCGTGGATCTGCCCGGCGATGAGCACGGGGACATTGTTGCCGTGCAGCACGTATTGCTTCAGCGCCAGGCCGGTGATGAGCATGGTCCAGCCGCCGGCTTCGGCCAACGCCGCCACGCGAAACAGCAGCCAGGCTTCGTGCTCGGTGAACGGCCGCGCAGCTTCAAAATAGCCGAGAAAATTAGCCATATCGCATATAGTATCACGCATATAGCCCATGGTGTGCCAGTGGCGCTTGGAGGTGACGCGGATGCTTGGCCGCAGTGCTATACTAAGTATAGTAATGCACTAACAACGGAGGGAAAACCATGTTTACACTACCTGATCTGCCATACAACTACGATGCGCTGGGGAAATATATCAGCAAGGATATTATGCAACTGCACCACGACCGGCACCACCAGGGGTACGTCGACAAGCTCAACGCAGCGCTGGAGCAAGCCCCCGAGCTGCAGGATAAATCGCTGAGCGACCTCCTGAGTGACCTCGATGCCGTGCCGGAGCAAATCCGCACCGCCGTGCGCAACCAAGGCGGCGGCCACTACAATCACTCGCAATTTTGGAAGTGGATGAGCCCGGACGGCGGCGGCGAGCCCACCGGCGCACTGGCTGACGCCCTGAAGGCAAAATACGGTGATTTTCAGAAGTTTACCGATGAGTTTAGTGCGAAGGCGCTTGGCGTGTTCGGCAGCGGCTGGGCGTGGCTGATGCCGGACTTAAGCGTGGCGACCTCCCCCAACCAGGATAGCCCGCTCATGAACGGCGGTGCAGAGCCGATCCTCGGCCTGGACGTGTGGGAGCACGCGTATTACCTCGACTATTCATACAAGCGCGGCGACTACATCAAAGCCTGGTGGAATGTCGTGAACTGGGACGAAGTCGCCCAGCGCTACGGCAAATAACTTCTCGGGAGCCTAAGTCTCGGGATTTTGAAGACGTTTTAGTGTTGTTACTTTTGCTGGAGTACGATGCCGCGGAGGTAATTTGCCTGGCCGACGTGCTGCAGGCAGTCGCTGAGGATGCTCACGAGCCGTACGCCCAGGGTCACCGGCGGATCCCAACGTTTATCTACTATACTGTCGAGGGCATCGGGGTTGAGTGATGCCAGGTAGATCTTGGTTGCTGCCCATGTAGCGTCGTAATAATCCGTCAGCAGTTCAGCGCTGGCGCGCACGGCCGCGACTTGCTCGTTGCTATGCCCGTAGCCGGTGTCGGCGGCCTCTAGTGGCAGGCCGAATTTCTGCTGCCACCCGCCGCTGCGCCACACTTCTGCGTGGCCGGCGACACTTGCGATTTGCGCGTCCTGGACCCGCGCGGTGTGCCAGATGAGCCAAGCGATAGAATTTGCTTTGCCGTTTGGCCTATGCGCCAGCTGTTGCTCGCTTAAGTCTTTCACGGCCGCCGCTACCTGTGCCTGGATCCGGCCGTATGCCTCTATAAGGATGTCTTGTGCTTGCATCTTTCCTCCCCTCGCTATATGTATAACTATAACGCTGCGGACGAATTTGTGCTGCTTCTTTCCCTATTAGGCTAATTCCCGCCGGAGGATATAGTA
>DASVGU010000044.1:0-6308 GCA_036379375.1 Saccharimonadales bacterium (SeqCode) | reverse complement strand
GCCGCGTCAACTAAAAAGCTCCCGGGCGTGCCGGGAGCTTGATTACCTAAGGAGTCCGCGCTCTGCAGAGGCGGCAGTGACACCTTGGCTGCTTGACCTGTCGGTGTTGCCAGCTGTTCTGCCACTGCCTATGCCCTCCGTCTCTCACGTTTTGGTGTTCAAGCTTATGGTAAAGCCGCTGCGTTTCTATTTCAAGGGCAAAATTTGCAACAGTACTCACTAAAAGGGGTGCTGTGCCGCCTGCGGCACACTTCATCAAAAACACTCTATTCTTCGGCTAACACTTCGGCCGGTTCAGCAGCGCCACTGTCGCCGCCGCCAGAGTCGCCAAATACTTCGTCCATGCTGCTTACCAGCACCTCACGCGGGCGTGAGCCGTCGGCCGGCCCCACGATTCCCTGCTCTTCCATGGTTTCGATAAGCCGCGCGGCACGGCCGTAGCCGATACGCAGTCGCCGTTGCAGCAGGCTAGTCGACGCTTTGCGGTTCTCCAGCACCACGTGCACGGCATCGCGCCACATATCGTCGTCGGCGTCGTTGCCCGCCCCCATATCCATCACATTGCTGCCCCGGCCCAGTTGCACCGGCTGGCTAATAATCTCATCGTCATACTGCGGCGGGCGCTGCGTACGGATAAAGTCCGTAATCTTGCGCGTTTCGTCCTCACCGATGAACGCTCCCTGTATACGCTTGGGCTTGGGCATGTCACTGGTCAGCAGCAACATATCACCTATGCCCAATAGCTTTTCGGCGCCAACCTGGTCGATAATCGTCCGGCTGTCCACCTGGCTCTGCGTCGTGAAGGCAATGCGCCCCGGCACGTTCGCCTTAATAAGCCCGGTAATCACGTCCACGCTCGGGCGCTGCGTCGCCAGCACCAGGTGTATCCCCACCGCCCGTGCCTTCTGCGCCACGCGCACAATCAGTGCCTCGACGTCGCGTGCCGCCATCATCATAAGGTCGGCCAGCTCGTCTATCACGATCACGATATACGGCATCCCCGCCTCTTTTTTCTGGCTGTTGTATTCGGCGATGTTGCGATTGCCGTTCTCGGCCAGGGCTTTGTAGCGCCGCTCCATCTCCGCCACTGCCCATTTCAGCGCCGATATACACTTCTCGGGCTCGGTAATCACCGGCGTGAGGAGGTGCGGAATATCATCGTAGGGTTTCAGCTCCACTTGTTTGGGATCCACCAGGATAAGCTTGAGGTCGGACGGACTGTTGCGATACAGCAAGCTCGTCAGGATCGTGTTGATCATCACCGATTTACCGGAGCCAGTTTGCCCGGCCACCAGCAGGTGCGGCATCTTACCCAGGTCAGCCACAATGGCTGCGCCGGAAATATCCTTACCAATGGCAAACCCCAGCTGGCTGCTCATATTTTGCCAGCCAGTTGACTGGAAAATCGAGCTGATCCGCACTGTCGCTGACTTCACATTCGGCACCTCAATACCTACCGCGCGCTTGCCCGGAATCGGCGCCTCCATACGGATTGATTGCGCCGCCAGGTCCAGCGCCAGGTTATTCTCCAGTGCCGTAATTTTGGTAAGCTTCACCCCCACCGGCGGTTTAAGTGTGTACTGCGTCACGCGCGGACCGATGTTGGCACCTTCCATTTCGACATTGATATTAAAGTTCTCAAACGTGTCGTGGATGATGCGCGCATTGCCCTCCACATCGCCGGCGTCGGCTTTGTCCTGCTTTTGGTTCAGTAGCGTTAAGCCCGGGAACTGCCAGTCGGGGTCGTTGGCCGTGGTGAGCGCCTCGTGGCTTTCGGTCGCGGTGAGCTTCTGCGCGGTGTTCTTAAGGTTTGTCATACGTGCCGCCTCGCGCGGGCTATGGTGCTCTACCGGCACACCCTCGTTCAGCTGGAAGCCGCTGTTTTCGGCTCTGGCCTTCAGGCTGGCAAGATCGGTGTCCTCATCATCCTCGCGGTGTTTGAATAGGCCGGTAAAACCGAGCAAGCTCTTCGGCGAAATCGCAAAGGCAAAACATACCGCCAGCACTGCCAGCACAAAGAATAAAGTGCTCGCGGGGAACTTATCGAGCGCCGCCAGCACCACGTTGCCCACCAGTGTGCCGATATGCCCGCCGTGCCCGCCGACCCAGGCATTAGTCGCCACGTCACGGCTCGCAAACGCCGCATACAGCCAACTGCCTGCAAACACAAGCACTAACAGCATACTCACAAGCTTGCTAAGCGGAATGCGGCGGTCTTCGGATTTAAATTTGTATACGCCCCAATACACCAGTGCAACCGGCGTAAGGTACGCCGCCCAGCCCAGCAGCCAGTACGCCCCGCCAAACAAGCCCACCGGCAGCGGCCCGCCGGTGCCGAACCCGCCCAGCAGCAAAAACAGCGCCACCACAAACAGAATAATCGCTCCGGCCAACGGCCAGAATGCCGACGGCTCGCGGACCTCTTCGACTGCCGCTGCGCGCTTCCGTTTTGCTGACTTTTTCTTTTTTGCCATATTTACCCTCTATTTTATCATCCTCAATTATTCGCTGCCATCCCCTGTGCCTTCATACACTCCGTCAAGCCATCGCCGCTCTTCACCTTTCAATCTTTTGAACTCTTCTTCCATAGCACCAACTGTATCCTGGTCCAACCCTAGCTCACTGCTATGTCCTATACGATACTCCAACTGCCAGATGTGAAACCCGCGCGCAAAAGCATTCTGATCGCCTCTCACACGGAGATATATGTCTGCGGCATTTCCTCGCCACTCCTGCAGCTTATCATCGAGAGTGGCTTCCTGATCTGCCAGCGGCAGCCCTTCGGGCAGCTCAAGGCCAGCGCTCCGAACCGCCTCTGCTCTGCCGTGCACATCTTCGTATTCAGCAAGCAAATCCACAAAAATACCGTCCGTACGCAGCATGTTCTCGATGGCAGTACGGGCATCTTCGGGCCGTCTCGATTGGTCGGGATATCTTTTGGGCGTCATGATAATTTTATCCTGGATTATCAGCCCTTCGCTGACGCTACGGGCTGGAAATCTTCATAGAAAGCCTACGGCTTTCTCGGAAGAACGTACCGTTCTTCCCGTAAACATCTGTCGATGTTTACATGTAGATTATAGCAAAAATTACAATATTTGTCAAAATGCTCGTGTTTTACTGAACGGATGCCAGGTCTGGTGGAATATATTGAGCCCACAGCTCATCGGAAGCTGCTTGCGCGGCTTCGGCTGCAGCCCGGTCTGCCCGGCGCCACACCTGCGTATTCGCTATCGTGCAGTTAGGCCAGAGATCGGACATACCATCGGGTACTCCATACGAGACAGCAAGCTGTGCAACATCGGACCGTGTACCTACCAACACCCTCGGTAAACCAAGGGGTGACCTAAAACCGGCAGGCAGGAATTGCTGCCACGTCGCATCGGCAATGACGGCATCGACCTCGTCACCAGTGGCAACGATGGCATGGGCAAGAACCCCGGGTGTGCTACCGCTCGCTACCTCGGCGCCAGGCACTTCCAGCTCACAAAGTGTAGCCACAATCATACTCGAGACGTCGCGGCACCGCCTCACTTTGTGGGGGTCTACGTAACCCTCTTCCTCTAGCTGCCCGAGGACTGCAAGTGAAGCGGTACGCAACTGCTCTGCACTGGGGGTAGACAACTCACTAAGTATTGTCATAAGCAATATATATTATACCCCTTATGACAAATTGTCAATTATCGTTCCGCTTGCACTATTTAGTCAGGCTGATCCTGGCCCAGCAGGCGGGCACGCATCTCCTGGAAGCGACGCTGTTGCTCGGCGGCGATGTCTTCGGCCGTTTTGGTCTTGGTCTGGTGCACGGTCTTAGTCTCTCCCTTAGCGCCGATAACGTTCACCACCGGGATAACGATGGGGCTGCGCTGGGTCTGCTCAAACAAGAAGTGCGTTATATGGTCCTTGAGCTCGGCTTTGAAGCGGTCGAGATCGACGCGCTTGTAGCGCTGCTGCACCGCCCGGCGAAGCTCGGCGCGGAGATTGTTCATCATCTCCTCCTGCTCGCGCATATATATGAAGCCGCGGCTGATGATATCCGGGCTGGTAAGCAAGCTGCCGGTCTTTTTGTCGATAGTCAGCACCACTGCCACCAGGCCCTCGTCGCTGAGGAGCACGCGGTCGCGTACGACGACACTGTTTACAATCGCACCGGTCTGGTCCACCAGCAGACTGCCGTGCGGCACTTCACCGGCCGGCTCCCACTTGTCGGCGGTAAAGAGAAAGCTCTCACCGTTTTTGGCACGAATCACGTTGGCGCGCGGCCAGCCTTCCTCCACGGCCATTTCCTCGTAATAGCGGCGGTTGCGCGCACCGGCGTAAATGGGCACGAAGAATCTCGGCCGCACGATGTGCAGCATCTCCCGGTACTCATCACGGGCAGCGTGGCCGGACACGTGCAGCGGGCCAACACCGTCAATCTCGTGGGTCGGGTGGTGGTACAGGTGCACGCCAAGGTTTATCAGGTCATTGTTGATGTCCTGGGAACGGACCTCGTTACCAGGGATTGGCGTGGAGCTGATGACCACCGTGTCGCCCTCGTGCAACTTTACATGTTTGTGATTACCCTCGGCCATGCGCTGCAATGCGGCACCGGGCTCACCCTGGCCGCCGGTGCAGACGACGAGCACTTGGTCGTCCGGCAGGCTCGCAACCGATTGCATAGGCACCACTGTGCCCTTGGGAATCTTCAGCAGCCCCTGACGCACCGCAATCTCGGCGTAGCTCATCATACTGCGGCCATCGAGCGCCACCTTGCGCCCGGCAGCGGCCGCGGCGTTGATTATCATCTGTGCGCGGTTCATATTGCTCGAGAAACAAGCGACAAACACACGGCCCTCGGCATGCCCGATGATGTCGTGAAAGCTTTGCTGCAAGGTATGCTCGGTAGGTGTACGCCCCGGCCTGTTCGTGTTGGTACAGTCGCTCATGAGCACCAGGACACCCTTATCGCCCAGCTCGCGCAAGCGGGCTGCGTCGGTCGGCATATCGTCGAGCGGCTCAGGGTCAAGTCGCCAGTCACCGGTGTTAATGACCGTACCGACCGGTGTCTCCAGCACGATACAGCTCGATTCCGGCACGGAATGCGTGATACGCACCAGCTCGAGGAAAAACGGGCCGATCTTGATGCGCTCGTGGTTGTCCATATTCATGACATTGAGTTGCGGCGTAAACTCCTGGCCGGTGTCGGCGTACAAATCTTCGAACGTTTTCTCGACAACGCCCAGCGTGAAGCGCGATCCATAGATCGGTGCCGGAGCACGCGGCACGATGTGCTTCAGACCGCCCAGGTGGTCCAGGTGCCCGTGACTGATGACGTAGCCGCGCAGCTTGTGCTTGATTGATTCCAGGTATGCCGGATCGTTGACGGCGTAATTGATGCCCGGCAGGTCCACCGACAGGTCATTGCCGCAATCGAGTACGATGGCATCGTTCTGCCACTCGATAATCTGCATGTTCTTTTCGCCGATGCCGTCCTGGCCGCCCAGAAAGGTAATCCGCAGTTTTTCGAAATCTTCCTTGATGACATTGGCACGGCGCTGTCCCTGCTCCCCGCCGCTCATCGCTGCCGAGGCGTATTGGTTTACCATGTTCTGCGCATCCATCTGCGAGCGCTTCTGGGCCCGCACGGCCTGGCCGCGTGAGATACTGCGGCCGCCGCCGTTTTGCGGTGCGCTGTCGCCATTCGGCCGAGGCTGCCGGCCACCGCCAGCCGATCGTTGGCCGCCGTTTCTCAGGGGTCGTTGCCCGCCACTGTTGCCACCGCCGCGATGATTACCGCCCGGGCGGCCAAAGCTGCGTCTGGGCCTGCCTGGGTTACCGCTATTGTTACTCTGGTTATTATTCTGATTGTTATTCGTATTGTTTGGTTCCATAAAAGTTCTCCTTTTCGTCCAAAATAAGTTATTTATTGCTATGTACGTGTTGCATTTGCTTTACTTGCTGATTTTCTCCAAAACGAGCGGAATTTCGGCAAAATCGTCGATGAGTGTCTGGCGCAGCGAGCCATCATACAGGGCCGCCGCCGGATGGAACAGGGGTAGGATGACAATGGTCAGTCCGTCCTGTTTAGCGGCAGAGCCGCCAACTCTGCCGGACTTCTCGTCGTCGCCTTGCATCGTACTCGAGCCATTGTCCCCTACCTCCGCATAATCCTTGTAGGCAATTTTGATGCGTTTGGGCTGGCCGTGGCACTTGCTAATTTGCAAGTCCGGCAGGAAGCAATTCATGCTATGGCGACCAAGCGTCACCACCACTTTGGGCTGAATTATCTCCAACTGGCGTTGCAAATACGGCAAAAAGACTCTTTT